>CAIZLM010000165.1 GCA_903933805.1 uncultured Bacteroidota bacterium
ATTTGATCTTGTAAGGCTTCCAGAGGCTTTTGAAAGGCAACGGGCAAAAAATTGCCCAAGACAGACAACAACTGCCCCAATTTGATGAACAACCCCTTGAGCTGCAAAATGGTCGTCTTTACCCGTTCTGCATTGCGCAGATGAAGGTCCACCATACGGCGCTCGTACCATTCCTTACCCAATATTTTTTTTCCCAACCAAAGCCGGGTATAGCTGAGTATCACCACAGCCGCGGTGCCGTATGCTTTGCGCAGGCGCCAGGATCGAGAAAAAACTTTTTCGGTGGTCATAAAGCGTATGCGTCATAAGAAAATTTGGACCAGACAGCGTACCACCCAACCAGTTACACCTTTTTACAGGTAGTCCTTCACCGCGTTCACGGCTTCTTGTAACCCTCCTGCATCGGTACCACCGGCCGTTGCGAATCCAGGCTGACCGCCGCCGCCGCCTTTGAGAAATTTTTGGGCCAGTTCGCGCACAATGAGGCCGGCGTTGAGCCCTTTTTCTTTCACCAGATGGTCGCTGATTTTGACCGTCAGCGAAGGTTTCCCATCTGCTGAAACAGCCCCGAATGCAATAACAGCATTCCCGGCTTCTCTTTCCAGTTCGACGGCAAGATTTTTAACGGCATTGGCATCGGCAATAGGAAGGATCTTTGCGAGGAAAAGGACACCGTTCAGGGTGGTAATTTCCGAGCGAAGACCGGCACGCAGTCCATTGGCCTGCTCTTGTACCATGCGTTCGATGGCTTTTTGGAGCTGCTTGTTTTCTTCCTGCAACGCGACAATACCCTTGGTCAGGTCCTTGGCCTTCAGTACGTTTTTGATGGCGGCCATCTCGTTTTCCAAGGCTGCGACATACACTTCGGCGCCTGCAGCCGTAACAGCTTCTATGCGCCGCACCCCGGCAGCCACCGCCGTTTCTGTGGTAATTTTGAAATAGCCGATCTGGCCGGTATAGCGCACATGGCAACCACCGCAGAGCTCCCGGGAATAACCAGGGTCAAAGGTGATCATGCGCACCGATTCGCCGTATTTTTCTCCAAAGAGCATCGTTGCACCCGATTTCTTTGCCTCCTCGATGGGCAAATTTCGGGCTTCCTCTAGCTTGATATTTTCCCGTATCTTACGGTTGACGATGGTTTCAATACGGGAAATTTCTTCGTCATTTACTTTTTGAAAATGCTGAAAATCAAAACGCAACGTATGCTCGTCTAGGTACGAGCCCTTTTGTTGCACGTGGGTGCCCAAGACCTGCCTCAGCGCGGCATGCAAAAGGTGTGTAGCAGAGTGATTGCTTTCGGTCAACAGGCGTTTTTGCGCGTCAACCATGCACAAAACGGAATCATCGCCTATGTTTTCGGGAAATTTCTCAACGATGTGCATGACCAGTGTGTTTTCTTTCTTCGTGTCCAGCACGCGAATTTTTTCGCCACCAAAAGACATGAACCCGGTATCACCCACCTGACCACCGCCTTCTGGATAGAAAGGCGTACGGTTGAGTACCAATTGGTATTGTGGTTGTTCTTTCACCGTTACCGTTCGGTATTTGGTCACATAACTGCTGCTGGTTTCGAGCTGATCATACCCGACAAATTCCACATCAGATTCGTCGCGCTGCACCATCCAGTCGCCAACCTGCTTGGCAGCATCTTTGCGCGACCGTGCTTTCTGCGCGGCCAATGCTTGGTCAAAACCGGCATCATCCACCGTCAGGCCTTTTTCCCGCGCAATCAAGCGCGTTAGATCAATGGGGAAGCCATAGGTATCGAGCAATTCGAATGCCTGTGCTCCGGTGACGGTATTGTCTGAAATATCGAGGTTGTCAAATCGTTTGAGTCCCAATTCAAGGGTTCGGAGAAAAGATTTCTCCTCCTCCAACAACACCCGTATAATAAAGTCCTGCTGGGCTTTGAGTTCCGGAAAAACATCGTCCATTTCCAGGGCAAGCACTGGAAAAAGACGGTACAACACCGGCTCTCTGAGCTCCAGAAAAGAATAATAATACCGCACTGCGCGGCGCAGGATGCGGCGAATTACATAGCCGGCACCCGTATTCGACGGTAGTTCTCCGTCCGCGATGGCAAAACCAACGGCACGCAAGTGGTCCGCCACAACGCGCATGGCGATGTCTTTCTTGACCACTGCTTCCGGCTGACCGGTACCGGGGTAGGTATCTTGGTACTGATGACCACAAAGGTCGCCCAACAAAGCGAACATCGGCATCCACAAGTCTGTGCTGTAGTTGGACGACGTGCCTTGTACGGCGCGACATAGGCGTTCAAAGCCCATACCGGTGTCAACCGATTTGGCAGGAAGCTCGTCGAGCGAACCGTCGGCTTTGCGCACGAACTGCATGAACACATTGTTCCATACCTCGATCACATTGGGATCATCGGCATTGACCAAACTGCGGCCATCTTTCGCGGCGCGTTCAGCATCTGTGCGCAGGTCCACATGAATTTCTGAGCAGGGACCACAGGGGCCGGTTTCACCCATTTCCCAAAAATTTTCCTTTTTCCCAAAGCGCATGATGCGATCTTCCGGCAACATCGTACGCCACACGTCATAAGCCTCTTGGTCAAAAGGCACTCCTTCGGCCTCGTTGCCGCCAAATACCGACACATACAAGCGATCTTTGGGTATTTTATAGACCTCCGTTAGCAGTTCCCACGACCATGCCAGGGCATCTTTTTTGAAATAATCGCCAAAAGACCAGTTCCCCAACATTTCAAACATGGTGTGGTGGTATCCATCAAACCCCACGTCTTCCAAGTCGTTGTGTTTGCCACTTACCCGCAGGCATTTCTGCGTGTCAGCCACTCGTTTGGATGGCGGCGTTTGATTGCCCAGAAAAAAGTCTTTGAGCGGCGCCATCCCGGAATTGATGAACATCAGTGTGGGATCACTCTTGGCCACCATCGGGGCAGAAGGAATAATTTTATGGCCTTTGGATTCAAAAAAATCGAGAAACTGGCGGCGGATCTGGCGCGATGTCATACGGTATTATCGGTACGAATATTTGTTAAACAGAGCATTTGAAAAGGGAATATTACCCAAAAACAAGCAGCAAAGTTACCACGTTTTTGGCTCAATCTGCGTCTAAAAGACCAAACAAGCGGTAAAAAAACGCAACTGATTGGGTAGCATGCTGCCTGGCCCAAAAAGGTCCATTTTCCGTCCTACTTCGCAGATTTTGTTGACCGTAGCGCTGCTACCGCCTGCAAAAATTCGCTTCTTCTAGCAAAAAATGACTACTTTTTTTCCTCAGCAGCGACCACCCAACCACCTACAATAAACAAGTTCTATCGGCCTTCGCATAGACAAAAGCCTACCGCAGTCGATCAGAAGAACGAACCAACGCTTCATCTTTTCGGATGGCGCGATTGGCCAACCACAACATGAATGCCGATAAAGCAGGCATCGCAATCCCCGCTTGGTAATGGATATTTGGCATAGAAGCGCCCATTTCCTGCACCAACGAATAACATTGCATCGTCAGACTTACCGCCAATATGGCCGCAGCAAACATGCCAAAAGAGGTCAGCCGAGATTGGAACGGCCTGTTTTTGAAAGAAAAAATAGCAGAAACAACCAAAAATAAGGCAATACCTGAAATAATGAGCATTTCAAGCCGATCTCTCAGGTCGAAAACACCATCTGCAAATGCTGCCGATGCATCGTACAGGGTGCCGGCAGGAACGGTGGCGTAGGGCAACAAAAACTGTAACCCCAAAGCAGCAGCCGCCACAAGTAAGTAGATGGTTTGAATTCTTTGAAGCATGGTAAGTCGTTTTTTTTGTTGGTGGCAGATCCGTGTGCCAAGCGCACCGGCAAGCGCAAAATTAGTTCGATTACAGGATTGTGTGCTCCTCAACGGAACGAAAACGAGGAAAGAATGCGCTCAGCCAATGGCGCGTAACTAGAATAATGTTGAACTTCCCCCGTGAAAGTAAGGACATAAAATTTATTGTTGGCCAACCAGTAACGCTGCTTCCAATGCAGGTTGTAAACACCTTGCTGACCAGTATATTCAAACGCATAATATTTCTTGTCGCCCAGGTGCACCAGCCTAAATTCTTCAACATGAACCCCAGAAATCAAACTTTCCACCTGCTGACGGGCTCCGTCGGCCAAGTACTCCAGTGTGGCATTGGGATATTGCCCCATTTCATTGACGATCAGGTTAAAATTTTCGCGAAACACATCGTTGGTTGAATCGAGTGGCGCAAAAAGGAAAAACCTAGACCCCATCAACCCCGATTGGTCCACGGTCCAAGTTTTGGGAAAGCGAATGGTATAGGTCGTATCCGTCAGTCTGCCCCAATTGGCAGCAGCCGTGGGAACGACGTCCGTTTGAGCATTTACCCACGATGACAACGCGATAGACAAGCAGAAAATCCCTGTTTTTAGCATGATTGTGTTTTGATTTATGGCAAGTGCGTATGATTACTGCACGGGAAAAATTTGCGCCATGGCATAGGCGAAAACAGCAAATCCGATACTGCCCACCAATACCCCAACGGCCAAGGAACGATCATCACCGGTTTTTAACATGAAAAAACCGGCAACAATACCAGCAGGTGCGAGGAGGTACCAAGGAATAATGTATTGGAGTGCACAAAACACACCAAAGGTGATGAAGGTTCGAGTGAGTATTGGCAGAAAAGATTTCATGGTAAAGTAGGTGCTGATGGGTTGAAGAAAGTTGCTTACAGGTCTGACGATTTTTTCGGGTTATTGGGCTTTGGTTCTGGTTTGGGCCTGGGTGGTGTGGTCGCATTCATTGCGCGCTCCAAGCCCAGGGTTGTAAAAATTTTGACAACTTCTATGGCGCGATCAACAATGTGGTAAAGATCTGCTTTTTCTGCTTCCGTCCATTTCCCAAGTACAAAATTGACCTGCTTACCTTGTGAAAAGTTGTCACCAATGCCCATTCTTAGGCGCGGGTAGGCATCCGTCCCAAGTAATTCCTGGATACTTTTCAGCCCGTTGTGGCCACCATCAGATCCTTTGGGACGAAGGCGGATTTTGCCAAAATCAAGGTTGAGGTCGTCACAAATGACGAGACAATTTTCAAGTTGAATTTTTTCTTTGTTCAACCAATAGCGAACAGCCTTACCGCTGAGGTTCATGTAGGTGTCAGGTTTCAACAATACAAGGGCTCTGCCTTTCCATTTCACCTCTGCGCGGTCACCGTGGTGGTCACTGCGCCACACGCCATCCAGGTTTTTACACAAAGCATCCACCACATCGAAGCCGATGTTATGGCGGGTGTTTTCGTAGGTTGCGCCGATGTTGCCGAGGCCTATAATCAGGTATTTCATGGTTGAATAGATCCGAATAAGATAAATGATGGCACAAAAGTACATTCCGCTTGGATGTTCTATTCAAAAAGTGTGGGCAACCCAACCTCTTCCTATTGCACCTTAATAGTTATGCAGAGAATTTGGATTTTCACTTTATTGTTGCTGTTTGCTGTATCGGGCCTGTCTTGCGACAAGGGCTCGACTGTATTGCCGGGGTTTACGATGCTTTTTCAGGAGAATTTCGTGATTCCGGTGGGTATCAGCCCGTTCGAGGTACACCATTTTCAATTTGAAAACGTTTCGAGTCGCTACCAGCAGTACCTCAACCAGTATAAAAAAACGGATGCTGATATTACGGGCGTCATCACCACAAAAGCCGCCATTACTGGTATTTTTGGCGATTCCAACCTCGATTTTATCGATCAGGTATCCATCCGCGTGTACGATCAATCCAACCCCATCGACTACCTGGAAATAGCCTATCGATTCCCCGTTCCACTCGATCCGGGCAACAATCTCCCCATCATCCCCTCCTTGGCCGACTCCAAACGTTTTTTTAGTCAGCCCCGCATTGCAATAGACGTCGTGCTTTGGTTGCGCAAGGCGACTACTGAAGAGAGTGAGGTTCGGCTCAATTTAGAGCTAAACGCCACTTTTTAAATCCTGTGTAACGGCTAAAAGTGGACCCAGCCTTGGGCTTTAAGATCATGCAGATTGCCGCCTTTGGTGTTGAGTTTGACGCCATCTTTGGCATCTATTATTTCGCCGGCGATGTAAATATCAGGTAGATACTTAACCTTGTCAAGGTCTTCAGGACGGATGGTAAAGAGCAATTCATAGTCTTCACCGCCGTTGAGGGCGCAGGTGATGGGATCCATTTTGAATTGCAACGCCAGCAATTGTGCTTCTTGGTGGATCGGGACGCCGCTCTCTTCGATGAGTGCTCCGACTTTACTTTCTTTGCAGAGGTGGAATATTTCAGAAGCCAACCCATCCGATATGTCGATCATGGAAGTTGGTCGCAACCCAATTTGGTGGAATGTTTCAACCATATCACGGCGGGCCTCCGGCTTGAGTTGGCGCCCAATGACATATTGTTGTTGCTCAAAATTGGGTTGAACCTCCGGATGTTGCTGCCAAATCTGCTTCTCCCTTTCCAACAATTGCAACCCGAGATAAGCGCCGCCTAGATC
>CAIZLM010000166.1 GCA_903933805.1 uncultured Bacteroidota bacterium
CATTTGGGGCTTATCAAGCGTACACATCCATCCTAGATACGATCAAAAAAAGTATCGATATAACGCCATTGGTTGTTCCGGAAATAGATTTTAGGGTTGTTGACACCGTGGGGGAGGAAGATCTTTCCAATCAACTAACCGGTATCAGTCTAAAAAAACAATATGTCGTATTAAACCAAGGGTACTTTAAGGATTCGTTGCTAATCAAGACTCCGAAGATGAACAATGGGGCATGGGCGCCTTGTGACCCCAATCAGTTATATAATGTGATTATTCTTAACAATTTTCGCATCATAAACAAGGGAAAGAAAGGGAAAATCTTGGTTTTTGGCGACTCGTTTTCATACGCCCTCTCCAAATATTTAAACAATACATTCGGCGAAATCTATTATTGCCGATATCTAGAATCAGAAATTCCGACAATTTCGGATCTATTATCCACGTACAAGCCTGATGTTGTGTTGTTTTTGATGGTTGAAAGAATGTTGAAAATCCCGTCCGATAAATTCATACAGGTCTCCGATGGGTTTGCGGTAAATTCATGCGCCGAGGTATCCAATGGCAACTTGCTCTCAAAAAAGAACCTGTGGAGTGGTATCAACAATGTCCGGTCAGAAAACGGTGAAATTCACTTTACAGCCACAAACGATGACCCCATTATTGTGCTGCCTACATTGCCATTGCACCCCGGAAATGTCGTGATTAATATGGATATTACGACACCAGCACCTACTATGGCACAATTGTTTTATCAGACAGTATCAACGAGTGAATTCAGCGAGCAACTGTCCTTGAAAAAAAACCTGGATGCAGGCCGACATACCATTTCCTGGCGTATTAAGGAAACTCAATTCAACGGCGTATTCCGATTAGATCCAGGGAGTATGCCAGGAGATTATACCATTCATCGCGTAGAAGTATGTCAATAGCGCGACCGTGGTCGTCCATTCGAACACCGTGCGGCAAAAAAAACCATCGTTGGAAAGGTCGTAAAAAATAACACCTTCAAAGCACTGCCTTTGCTGACCTGTTAAAAACAAGCGTAACCGGATAGCGCGGACGCGTCTGAGACAAAAAAGGTCGCTTTTATATCTCAGACGCGACTGACAAACCAGTTACAACAATAAAGTGGAAAAAACGCTGTAAATTTCGCCCTTGAAATAGGCGTTTTGGTTGGGCACATGCACCCCATCCGTGGTTCCACCGCCCATTTGCCACGACCCTACGCGCCGGTAGTTTTCGTGCTGACAAAATCATCTACAAAGAAAAGGTTCGTAAACGTTGAGAGTATTAAATTTTATCAAAGTCGCCGGGTATGACATACTGTCTGCCTTTAACAATTACCACCTGTTCCTCACGTTGGGATGGCAGGATGTGGCGACAAAATACCGTCGTTCTCGCATTGGCGCCTTTTGGATTACCATCGGGATGAGCGTATCCATTACCACCATGGGCGTGGTATTTGGGCAGCTGTTTGAGCAGCCCATGGCAGAGTTTCTGCCTTTTGTTTCCATTGGGTCTATTTTTTGGGGATTTTTTTCTTCGAATATTGGGGACGGATGCAACGGCTTTATTGCCGCCTCCGGCATTATTCTTCAGGTCAGAATGCCCTTGTTTGTACATGTCATGCGTGTTTTGTGGCGCAATTTGATCATTTTAGGCCACAATATCATGATCGTACCCATTGTTTTCCTTTTTTTCTCAAAGCCTGTATCGCTCGTGGCACTGCTTGCCATCCCGGGTTTTATCCTGTTTGTCATCAATCTCAGCTGGATGATGTTGGTACTATCTGTTGTTTGTGCCCGTTATCGAGACTTTCCGCCGATCGTTATAAATGCCGTGGGTATTTTATTTTTTCTCACCCCCATCATGTGGAATGAAACAACAATACCCGACCGAGCAAATTTTTTGATGTTGAATTATAATCCTTTTTACCACCTCATTAGCATTGTCCGGGCCCCCTTGCTTGGGTTTACTCCGACCGTTGCGAATTGGGTTTATGCCTGCGTCATGGGGTTGGTTGGTTGGTCCATTGCCCTAATCATTTTTGGACGATATAGAAATAGAATTCCCTATTGGTTATGAGTAATACAGCATCCATTGAACTCGACAATGTTTTTATAAATTTTCCTGTTTTCAACGCCATCAACATGTCCTTGAAAAACCGTTTTTTAACGGCAGCATCTGGCGGTATTCTGAACCGTCAGAAGGATGGGTTTGTTGTTGTCAGCAGTTTACAAAACATTACCCTCCATATTGCACAGGGTGAGCGTGTTGGCTTGGTGGGCCACAACGGTGCCGGAAAAACCACCTTGTTGCGGGTACTCTCCGGCATTTATCATCCGACCATGGGCGAAATTCGTATAAAAGGTACGACGACATCGCTCATCAACATCAGTCTCGGTATAGATCCGGAAGCCACCGGGCGTGAAAACATCGGTTTACGCGCAGTTATGATGGGCCAAAAGCCTTCCGAAAGCAAAAAAAAGGTCGATGATATCATTGAATTTTCAGGCTTGGGCGATTTTATTGACATGCCGGTACGGACCTATTCCGCGGGCATGCAGCTGCGCCTTGCCTTCGCCGTTTCTACCTCCATTCGCCCACAAATTCTCATCATGGATGAGTGGCTGTCAACGGGGGATAAAGAGTTCAAAGAACGTGCAGAGTTGCGACTGAAGGAGGTCGTACGCGCTACGGAAATTCTGGTACTGGCAAGCCACTCCAAAGAATTACTTCTGAAAACCTGTAACCGCATCATTTGGCTGGAACGGGGCGAGATTAAAATGGATGGCGAAGCGGAGGCGGTAGCAAATGCGTATTTTAAATAGTGGTTTGCCTGTTTTATCCAACAGGAATATTTTCATCCTATTTTGCATACACCATGCTGCTGGACAAAATCATTCTCCGAGACAAAACGATTAAACGCCACATTGCCAAAACCATCAGTTGGCGTGTCATTGGTACCCTTGATACCATGGTATTGGGGTGGTTTGTGACCGGAAATCCATTTGTTGGTCTAAAAATAGGCGCCCTTGAATTGTTTACTAAAATGATACTTTACTTTTGTCACGAACGTGCGTGGCATAAATTTACACGGAATGAGAAACCCACTTGAGCAGTATTTTGAGACCAACAGAAGAAATGTTATCCACAAATGGCCACACTATTTTAATATCTATCACCGGCATTTTGAACGCAATTGGTTAAATTGCCTTTTGAACGCTAATCAATAGCCTTTTACAGGGTTTCAACAAGGCTTTCCGCGCAGTTTCACAAAACAAAAACCCCCTCGCCAACGACCATGCTATTCACGGTC
>CAIZLM010000167.1 GCA_903933805.1 uncultured Bacteroidota bacterium
CTTGGTCCCAGGAATACCGGTGGCCCTTTATCAGAACGGAATACTGTCAGGCAACACAAACGCTGGAAACAACGGGGCATTTGCTTTCACCAACGTACCCTCCACGCTTTATACTGTTGAAATTGACGCCGCATTATTGTCTCCCTACTGGCAAGTCGTGATCGGGCAAGCCTCCATCCCTTTGTCAGGCTGTGGGGTAACAGGCGCGGTCAACTTGCTCGTTCGGCTGAATTGCCCGGTGGTTGAAACGCTTGATATTTCGGTTTGTCAAGGCGACTCAATTTCCTATCAAGGAGTCTCCATTGCCGCAGGCAGCGCCCATACTTTCCACTACACCAACCTGCAAGGATGTGACTCTACCCTGTTGGTACAGGCCGATGCCTTACCGACATCCACAGGGACTGCGGTGCTTTTTGCCTGCCTCGGTGGTACCGCCGCTTATGCCGGAGTAGATATTCCCGTTGGAACAACCCGCTATTTTACCCTGACCAACTGGATAGGCTGTGATTCTATCCTCGCCATAACGGTAGCCGCATTACCCACCTCCACCGGCAGCACAACCCTGTTCGCTTGTCCGGGCAGCGCCGCAATTTTCGGTGGCGTATCCATTCCGGTGGGTGCCACCCAGGTTTTTACCCTCCAAAACTGGCAAGGGTGTGACTCCATCCTCACCGTTACAGTAGCCGCATTACCCGCCTCCACCGGCAGCACAACCCTATTCGCTTGTCCGGGCAGCGCCGCAATGTTTGGTGGCGTATCCATTCCGGTGGGTACCACCCAGGTTTTTACCCTCCAAAACGCACAAGGGTGTGATTCCATCCTCACTGTTATAGCAGCGCCCCTGACGGCCTCCAGCGCCACCATCACGAAAAACGTATGCCCTAAAGAGACGTTTGTCTTTCAAGGAGTACCCCTGGGTGGTGGAACGACACAAACATTTGTCTTACAAAACTGGTTGGGGTGCGACTCGACGGTGACCGTCGTGGTATCTGAATTGCCGGCAGTCACCATGGCTGTTGAGGCGCATCGCACCTGTTCAAACACACCCACCGGAAGCCTGGAAGCGATCGTGTCGGGTGGTGGGCTTCCACCATTTCAATTTTCGTTGGACAGCGTGCATTTTCAAGACAACAACCTGTTTGATGGACTGGAGGCAGGAACATACCAGATTTATGTGAAAGATACCAACGGCTGTCTGTTTGATCAAAACGGCAGTGTTACCACCATTCCGCCATTGGAAGTAGTGCTCAACGACACGGTATTGCCCTGCGACAGTGTCGGTGTATCGCTGGCGCCAATGATTGCCGGCGGAGACAGCGCCACCACGGTGTTTGATTGGTGGAACGGGACGCATGGCGCCACAACCTTGGCGACAGCATCTGGGCCGGTGTGGGTGGAGGTTGCCGATGCCTGCAGTACCGTACGGCGGGAAGCAACCATTGCGTGGGCCGATGGAGACCAGGAATTAAGCATTGTGTATGTGCCCAATGTATTCAAACCGACTTCAAGCAATGTTGAAAATGCGGTTTTTAAACCAATTTTTGGGAACAGCGTTTCGATGATTCAGTTTCGGTTCAGGATTTTTGACCGCTGGGGCGATCTGCTTTTTGAGACCCAGGATACAGCCGACGGGTGGGACGGTATCCTGAAGGGGCAAGCGATTGGCCCAGGTGTTCAGGTTTGGCACCTAGAAGCCGATGTTTCCTTTTGCGGGCGTGTGGTACACCTGGTGAAGAAGGGTGATGTTACCGTGGTACGTTAAGGTCGGCTACTTTCCGCGTTCGGGGTTGTCTTTGAGGAAAGATTTCCAGCCTGTGTATGATTTTGTCACAGTACCCAGGGGGCCGGAGGACTGATACCAGTGGCAAAGGGCCGTGGCGAGGGCATCGGTGGCATCGAAATATTTTTCCGAAAATTTGGTGTGCAGGATGCTTTCCAACATACCGGCCACCTGTTCCTTGGAAGCGTTGCCGTTGCCCGTGACGGCGCGTTTGATTTTTTTGGGCATATACTCCGTGATTTGCAGCTGGTTGACCATACCAGCTGCAATGGCTACCCCTTGGGCACGCCCCAATTTGAGCATAGACTGCACGTTTTTCCCAAAAAAAGGCGCCTCGATGGCCATTTCTGTCGGTCTGTGCTGAATGATAAGATCCTGTACCTGTTCAAAAATGTGCCGTAATTTCACGGTGTGATCATCACCGATATGGGCAAAAGTCACAACGCCGATTTCGATGACGTTGATTACTTTTTTATCGGCATCAATGATGGCAAACCCCAGAATATTGGTACCGGGGTCGATGCCGAGAATGCGTTTTGGCGGAATATGTTCCATATTGGCGAAGGTAATACAGACAAGGGGCTCCACGGGAAATACCGCACTTGATTGTTTATAGCTATTGTTAGGTGGTCGCGTCTGGGGCAAACAAGTGGCCATTTTTTGCCAGACGAACCAGATTTTTGCAGGCCGTAGCACCGCTGCGGTCAAAAAAATTTGCCCAGTATGGCGGAAAATGGGCCTTTTTGCCTCAGACAGCGTGCCAACCAACCAGTTACTGATAAAAATAATGGACTTCAAAGAAGCAGTATCATACCTTTGCGGCATATAAAATAGGGCAGTGAACAATAGGAACTATCACCGCCGCGCAACAGACTTTTCATGGACATAATTGGTATTCTTGGTGCAGGCGCAATGGGGAGCGGAATAGCTCAGGTGGTCGCTTCGGCTGGCCACAACGTTTTGGTATGTGATAACCACAGTATTGCCCTTTCAAAGGCAGGTAAGCTGATACTGGCTTCGCTCAAAATACAGGTGGACAAGGGAAAGATGACCGAGGCGGATGCCCGCACGCTTTACGGTCGAATCAAGTTCACCGACCACATGAGTGAACTCGGCAATTGTGGTATGGTGATTGAGGCAATTGTAGAGGAAATAGAAGCCAAGCAGATTGCCTTCAAAAGTTTGGAAGCGATTGTAAACAGAGACACCATTCTGGCCAGCAATACTTCCTCCCTCTCCATTTCAGCCATCGGGGCTCAATTAAAACACCCGGAACGGATTCTTGGGGTTCACTTTTTCAACCCGGCCCCGCAAATGCGGTTGGTAGAAATCATCCCCGGCCTACAAACCGATCAAAGTGTGATTGACCGCGGGAAAAAACTCATAGACTCCTGGGGAAAAACAACCGTGCTGGCCAAAGATACTCCAGGTTTTATTGTCAACCGTGTAGCCAGGCCCTTCTATGGCGAAGCATTGCGCATTTTTGACGAAGGCATTGCCGATGAGGCCACCATTGACTGGGCCATGCGCGATGTATGCGGATTTCGAATGGGCCCCTTCGAACTCATGGATTTCATTGGAAACGACATCAACTACGCCGTGACGGAAGTGGTGTTTTCTAACTTTTTCTTCGACCCGCGCTACAAGCCCTCTTTCACCCAGAAACGCCTCGTAGAAGCACATTTTTTTGGAAGAAAAAGCGGACGTGGCTTCTATGACTACCGCGAAGGAGCCATCATGCCGGAGCCGGTCAAAGATCAAGCACTCGGGCGCGAAATTGCCACCCGAATACTGGCTATGCTCATCAACGAAGCATCCGAAGCACTCTATTTGCGCATTGCCAGCCGGGAAGACATTGACCTCTCCATGACTCAAGGCGTGAATTACCCCAAAGGATTGCTCGCCTGGGCCGACGACCTGGGCATCCAAACCATCGTCGAAAAACTCGACTCGCTCTATGTGGAATACCTGGAAGACCGTTATAGATGCAGTCCCTTGCTCCGAAAAATGGCCCGCAGTGGCAAACGATTCTTCGACTAACAACAAGCTCTTTTCATCCACTTCGACCATCCCTACACACGCATGGCTTCTATTTTTACCCGCATCGTCAATGGCGAAATCCCCTGCCACAAAATCGCTGAAACAGCAGATTATCTGGCATTTCTCGACCTGCGTCCACAGGCTTACGGACACACGCTTTGTATCACCAAGCAAGAAATAGACTATATTTTTGATGCCGACGATGATCTTTACGCCGGTCTATGGCTATTTTCAAAAATTGTCGCCAAAGCGGTGAAAAAAGTAGTGCCCTGCAAACGTGTTTGTGTGGTGGTCATTGGCGACGAAGTGCGCCATACCCACGTGCACCTCATTCCCTTCAACAGCATGGAAGATGTGCATTTCACCGGGCAAGCCAAGGTGCAACTTTCGCCAGAAGATATGGCAGAACTCTCGAACAAAATAGCAGCCGCGGTTGTAGGTTAGTCGACCCGCAATTCGTCTATAAACAACCAGCACTTCCCATCGGAATACAGGGGGTGCTGCCCCTGATTGCGGGCAAAAACCCGAATATACCTTGCATTTAGCCCTTTCAACGCTATAGCCATGGGCTTTATCCTGTTGGCAGCTGCAGCAGCGATCTCTGCTTTGGACCGGGTGATTCGGGGTGTCCAGTTGTGTCCGTCTATCGAAGTCTCCACCCACATTTCCAGTGGCAGATAAATCCAGCTGCTTTCCGCTTCCAACCAGTGGAGTTGAACAGCTGTCAAGGGTTGCGACGCCCCTAGGTCAATCATCATATCAAAATCCACCCCGTAAAAACCGCACCACCGCCCATCGTGGAAGGCCTCTGATCCTTGTAAGCCATCGGTGAGCGCCGTTGTATGTTGCCCGTTGTACTGATTGTCTGGCAGCGCCCCCAATGAAAAAAGCTTCCCGCTGGCCAGAGAGGGATTGAACGACATAGAGAGCGTTTTACTTTGTTTGTTGTTCGGGAGAAATGCCGTTGCGCGTATTTCTGCAGGTTTGGTCAATAGAAATGGTTGCTGAAAAGTTTCAGATTGCAGTGTTGGCGCACTGCCATCCAAGGAATAGTGAATTTCACCAAAAGGGATTTGTTGTTCAAAACGACATTGTAAGTACCTGGAAAGGGTATCTGCCTCCATTTTAATAGTAGGATCAAAAACACTCGTAGCGTAGCGCGTCTGGTGTAGATCGAGCCATTCCAGCATCAAGGGCATGTTGCGTTTGAAATCGGCCCATTGGCGACGTTCGGGACGGGCCCAAGCGACATCTGCCAACGCCAGCAACCTTGGAAAAACCATATATTCGGCTTTTTGGGTATCGTACACATTCTCTGTCCACAAACAACCTTCGACGCCAAGCACATTTTTTTGTTGTTCCGGTGAAAAATCGGACGGTATTGGCTCGTATTGAAAAACCCGTTCGAGGGGCAAATAACCATAGGTAACCGGCTCAAACCCTGGATTCCCCTGATACAAATCAAAGTAGTAGTTGTGGGCTATAATTACTTGATGGCCTGCTGCTGTAGCTTCACGTGCCAAGTGCTCACCGCGCCACACCATCACGCCAGCAGAAGGGGTCAGGTCGCCGCCCTCCATTATTTCATCCCAGCCCATCAGCCGCCGACCATTTTTCAGCAGGAAAGCCTCGATTCGTTTGGTAAAGTACACCTGTAGCTGCGATTCATCGGAGAGCCCCAGGGCTGTTTTTCGTTCCTGACAGCGCTTACAACTTTTCCACTGTTCGCGCGGTACTTCATCGCCCCCAATATGAATATAGGCGGATGGAAACAACCCCATAACCTCCGAGAGAACATCCTCCAGAAAAGTATAAGTCTTCTCATTCCCCACACAAAAATTGGGATACGGACAGTTTTTTGCGCCGCCGGGCATGGGGAATGGACCACCCGTACACGAAAATTCCGGGTATGCCACCAAGGCCGCCGTTGCATGACCCGGCATTTCAATTTCCGGTATGATGGTCACCTGGCGCTTGGCGGCATACTGCACAATTTCACGAATATCCTGCTGTGTGTAAAAACCGCCGTACGTCATCGGCTCTCCAAGTCGCGCAGTGTCCGCATCACTGTTGAGGATACCCGTCCGATCAGGCCGCCAAGCGCCTATAGACGTCAGTCGGGGATATTTTTTTATTTCAATGCGCCAGCCTTGGGCATCGGTGAGGTGCCAGTGAAAAACATTCATCTTGAGGGTGAAAAGCCAGTCAATGTATTTTTTAACAAATGCTTTTCCCATGAAATGACGGCTTTCATCGAGGTGCATACCGCGCCATGCAAAACGTGGCTGATCACGCACCAACAGACAGGGCAGCGCAAGTTTACCATGCTGTTCGGCCAACTGTATCAAGGTTTGCTCGGCGTATAAAAAACCCGCTTCAGACGATGCCGATATCTCTATTTGAAGTGGCGAAATATGGAGCGTGTACGCTTCCGAAACAAGTGCTGGGTTGGTGGTGTACCGAAGTTCTTTGATCGTGTTGCGCGGCGCTCTTTTTCTGGCATACACTTTCACCGGGGTATTGGACTTAAGCCATTCCTGAAAAGGGGCGTATGCGCGCGGAGTACCCCTGACAACCAACCCGTCCAAGGTAAAAACGCCATCCTCCATTTCCACCATTTCCGGCGTGGGGATGATGTGGGCCAGCTCCTGACCATGGGCGCTGCTGCTCAGAAGCGCGAACAAGAATATGACGGCAATCAATCTCATCTGACAAATAGATTTAGGCAGAATACCAGCCTTTTAACCGTGAAGAAAGAAAAAAAATGTGAAACTTTGTGCCTTGCCATGATTTTTTCATTGAAACTGGTTAGTGTGGTCGTGTCTGAGACAAAAAAGTGTTCATTTTTTGCCAGACGAATCGGATTTTTGCAGGCCGTAGCAGCGCTACGGTCAAAAAATCTGCGAAAAATGGCGAAAAATGGGCCTTTTTGTCTCAGACAGCGTGCCACCTACCCAGTTACTTTTCATTCATCTGCCAACACACTGTAAACATGACCAAAATATATTGTCTTTTTGTGGCACTATTACTCGCCACCACCGCACAGGCTCAATCTGAAGCCCGTGTTGCCACCACCGAGAAACTGAAGGTAGTTTTTCACCTCACCAGCAATGACACCTTGGTGCACAAAGCTCTGGCAAAACAACTGGCCAATTTCCTGGTGGCTGCACCCAAGGCAAAAATAGAGGTAGTTTGCCACAACAACGGCATTGCTTTTTTACAAATTTCTGCCACCAAGCAAGCTGAAAAAATCCGCGAACTCAAAGCCATGGGCGTTGATTTTGTCGCCTGTGAGAATACCATGCGCGAGCGAAAAATCAAACGCGAAGAATTGGTGGGCGAATGCCGCACGGTACCCTCCGGCGTCGTCGAAGTGGTGCTGAAACAAAACAAGGGTTGGGCGTATATCAAGGCCGGGTTCTGATTCCACGCCTTCAATTCACCATCACTGCTCCCGGCGAGGCTTATACTTGGCTTGCTCCAAGAGTTTCTGGGAGTCTTGCAGCTTCAACAAGGCATCCATCGTCGTTTCAGGATAACGCTTCATATACGCTTTGACAATCTGCCAACCGAGCCAGTTGCCCACCTCTCCCGGCGCTTCTTGGAACACAACAGGAGCGTTGGGACTTGGTGTCACAAGTTTTTTAAATGTTTCAAAATCGCTGGAGTAAAGCAATTTTTGGGTAAGCAATCTGGCCCAAACAGCGGGCTCATTGGCCTCGCAACCTTCCATTTGAGCACGGGTATAACCCATTTTCATACTGTCAGGCAATTCTGGCAACAAGCAATCAACAATGTAGAGCATTTTGCCGTTGTAGAGCATCATATCAAGCAGGCGGTTTCCGGGTGGGATATCGCCAAAAGCATTCTGCGCAACTGCCTTTGCGAGGCGTATGGCAATGTAATCCCGCTGAAATTGGCGGCGGATATAGGCCGGAAATATATCAGGATTGTACGCTCTGTAGTTTTCGCCCAAAAACAAATCGAGCCCGATACCACACAGGCTGTCGCCATACGTGAAAGCATCCACCGAAAATTCAGAAACCAGGGTGGTCACCTGTGGAATCGGCTTTTCGGGGAAATAGTACCTGTAGTACCGAAACATCTGTGAAAGGTCTTTTTCAAGCCACCGCAGATCGCCGTAAACCTGTTGTACGGTATCGTTTAGTTTTCGAACCTCTGGCGCAGCAATAAAAGCACGCACCGCTTCGAAAGGCGTTTCTTGTGGGTTGGTTTGGTCGTGGATGATGTTTTCAGCGAAAAGCTGCAACAGACTTGGATATTGCTTTGCCAGCGCGGCGTAACCCGATTCCATATTACTGGTGTCAATGGCAAACAAACCCTGCTCAAAACGGTGAATCTTTACCGAAACATTGATGCCAGACACATCCGGGGTGTTCCGACGGTCGCCCTTTCCGCAGCCAATCGAGAAGACCACAAAACAAACAAACAACCCGTGCTTGGTAATATTATTATAATATTTCATAGAAATAATTGGATTTTAGCCCCTGATTTTGAAACCCACGAGGCTCAGGGTACAAAGTACCGCATAACCACTCTATTCATCACACTTTTTTAGTAACGAGTGGTCGCGTCTGATGTAAAATAGTGGACATTTTTTGCCAGACAATGCGGATTTTTGCAGACCGTAACAGCACTACGGTAAAAAATCTGCGAAGTCTGGCGAAAAACGGGCCTTTTTGAGTCAGACCGAGCGCCATCTAAGATATTACCTTTTTTAAAAACTGATAACAAACTACTCTATTATGAAAAAAATTGCCTTTATTTTCTGCTTTAGCGCCCTGTTTCTGGGCAGCCTTGGCGCACAAGGACTGCGATTTGGCTTTCAAGCCAGCCCTAGCTGGTCGTGGCTCACGACCAATGACAAAAAAATTGAAGGGTTGAGTTCAAATTGGGGCTTGAAACTGGGCGCCATGGGTGAATATTATTTTGCCGACAACTACGCCATCACTTCGGGCCTTGGATTTGGGTTTAACCAAGGGGGAACACTTCAAAATGGATATGAAAACGGTATTTTCTGGCCCAAATCTGAACTCAGTTCACCCAGCCTCAACACCTTGCCCAAACTCGCCAAACTACATTACAGGATCAATTACGTAGAAATCCCCCTCGGATTGAAAATGCGGGGCGGCTCCAACGAAGATTCCCGGATGAAATTTTTCGCGGAAATACCCGTTTTCACCCTGGGGTTTGTCACCAAGGCAACGGGCGACATTCGGGGAACCAACAACCAAAATTCAGAAGACGAGGACATCCGCCCAGACATCAACGGCGTTTCCCTGTCTTGGGGACTCGGCGGCGGTATCGAGTATGAATTCGCCACCAATGCCACCATGGTGGCGGGGCTGACCTACCAACAACAATTCACCGACCTAACCAAAAACGGCGGCTCTGTGGAGAAATCTGCCAATTTCTGGGACAAAGAAGACTCCAAAGCTACAACCGGCGTCATCGCCCTGAAATTGGGTATTTTCTTTTAGACCGTTGAACACCGCTAGTACAACAAAAGCCGTCTCATTGGCATGAGACGGCTTTTGTTGTATAACTGGTTGGCGTGGTCGCGTCTGAGACAAAAAAGTGGCCATTTTTGGGCCAGACAGCGTGCCACCTAACCAGTTACTTTTTTGTTATGCTTTAATTGCGACCACCACCACCACCACTGGGTGGCGCAGGTGTTCCACCAGGCGCTGCCGATTCGTCCTTCCCAAAAGCATCTTTCATTTCATTGATGTTTTTAACTTTTTCCGGATCAGCCTCCAAATCGAGCCACTTGGCAACGACGGTGTTAAAGTTGGCCTCTTCTTTTTTCACGAAATAACAGTATGCCAAGTACTGATACGCTTTTAGGAGGTCTTTTTTGTTCTTTTCCTTGTCCACACCAGCCAGTTCAACATACTTCTCGTAATACCCACGGGCCTTACCGTATAGGTTGGCGATGTTTGGATCTGCTGCAATTGATTCGGGAGATGGATCTTGTGTTTCGGCTGCTCGGGCGCTCCAAAACCAGCCGATCAATGCCGTTGGCCTGAGTACCGTGATTCTGTTGAACGTTTTCTCTGCATTGACGTACCGCAGAGAGTCCGTTTTACAGTAATACTGAGACAATCCCATTTTGTACAAATAAGAGGCAAAATTGGGATCGGTGATGGGCAAGGAATCTAGGAACAACTTATAGGAAATTGCTGCGCCACATTGGTCTTTGCGGACATACTGCAAGTCTGCAATCTCTTTGTTCAAAGGCCACTTGCCGCCGGTTGTATCCAGTTCGATGGTCTTGCGGAAATCGGCCAGTGCCATCGTGGTATCGCCTTTCAATTTGATCAGTAAGTTTCCGTGGTACTCGTAATCGGAAGGCAACACCTTGTCAGGGGTTACAATCTTAAAGTACTCATTGAGAATTTGCAGGCCGCGCGTATAATCGCCGTTTTCATAATCACAATACGCTTGAAGGCGGCGCAGGTAGTTTTTACTGCCATCCTTGGCCAATATTTTCTCTACCAATTCGCTGCATCCCTTACAATCTTTCGTGACGTAAAGGCAGTTTGCCAACTGCATTTCATCTTCAATTTTCACCGCAGCGCCTTTGGCCACCAGTTCCTTGTAAGCCTTGGTTGCATCCTCCCATTTTCTGGCAAAATACAGGTACTCCGCTTTGCCACGCAGTGCAGGGGTAAAGTCGGGCTGTACGCTGATGGCCTTATCAAAATATTGGATTGGCTTTTCCGGCACTTTTGCTGCTTTGTAAACCTTGGCGAGCATGAGTTTGGGGAGCGCATTTTTGGGTTCAATGGCTTCAGCGTATTCATAATATTGTGCCGCTAAACCACCGTTGGGTATTTCCTTGTAGCAATACGCCAGCGACATCAGGTTTGCGAAATCTTTTCCGTTTACATCCAATGCTGCTTTCAGCAATTCTTCTGCGCGGGTAAAATTGGGTTTTTTACTGCCAGGCGCTACAAAATACAAGTACGATTCACCGATTTGGCGCAGCGCAACCATGTCTTTTTTGGCGTTTTTAGTGGCCCTTTTCAGCTGGTTGTCAGCCTCCGCGGTGTTGTTTTGCAGCAAAGCGGTACGGGCCAAAGCGACGTATGCCAGCGCCCCTTCGGATTTTACGTCAAAAGCGGCCTTGAATACTTCAGTGGCCTTGGC
>CAIZLM010000168.1 GCA_903933805.1 uncultured Bacteroidota bacterium
GTCACGCAAAAGTAAACAAAAATACATTTAGGACAAAATTATCTTAAATAAAAAAAGATACCATACATTTGCTGCTGAAAGATCTCAATGGGGTTTATAAAATTTCCGATCCGTCTAAATTCAATTATGTATGACTATCAATGAAGTGGGTATAATGCACTTGCAAGTTGCCGAAAGGCCGATCACCATTGGAGAAATGGTTGTAGCCGACTACAGAAAAGCGGCTATATTCAGAAAATTTGAACTCGATTACTGTTGTGGTGGGAAAAGGTCGTTGGAAGAAGCTTGCCAAAAAAAGGGGCTTGACGCTCAATTGGTTAAATTGGAATTGGATGCCGTAATTACCTCAAGGGAGGAAACCAGCCATGATTACGGGGAGTGGACTTTGGATGCCCTCGCTGCCTATATTGTGGCACACCACCACTTATATGTTGTCGAGTCTTTGCCCATGTTGTACGAACTCACGGCGAAGGTGGCGAGGGTTCATGGCGAAAGACATCCTGAATTGGTAAAAATCCATCAAATTTTTAATGCTGTAGCGGCCGAACTCGATGCCCACATGCGCAAAGAGGAGCACATGCTCTTTCCCTATATTACGCGCATGGCCATCGCGCAGGCTTCAGGGAGTTCTATGCCTGCCCAGATTTTTGGGTCGGTGAAGCATCCCATTCAGATGATGGAGTCTGAACATGTTTCTGCAGGAGATGGTATGGCCAACATACGTTTTCTGAGCCGTCAATATACACCGCCTGCAGATGCTTGTACTTCTTATCGTGTCTTGTACGCTAAGTTACAGGAATTCGAGCGGGATCTTCACCAACATGTACACTTGGAGAACAACATACTTTTTCCCAAAGCCATTGCAATGGAGGAATCAAAATGATGCTCCATTGGGTTACATTTCATTCCGCAATACCTCCAGTGGGGGCTTTCTGACGACATCACGGCTGTTCAATAGTCCAATGATGACGGTGAGGGTCGTAATGACAAAAAATATTGTCAAGAGGGGCCACCATTCTACTTCAAACGGAATTTTGAAGGTCCATTTAGCCAATGCCCAAGCACCGGCAACGGAGAGCCCCACGCCTGCAAGGCAAGAGAGTGCGCCCAACAGAAAGTACTCCAACACATTGATGCTCAATATTTGTCGGCGGCTGGCGCCCAATGTGCGGAGTAAAACGCTCTCGCGGATTCTGGCGTATTTCCCTTGGTAAATAGAGGAGATCAGCACGAGCAAACCGGTGAGAATACTAAAAAGTGCCATAAATCGGATGACAAAAGACACTTTACGCAACACTTCATCCACGGAACGCAGAATTTGTGTCAGGTCAATGGCTGAAACACTCGGGTATCGTTGAACCAGGTCACTTTGAAATTGTACGGATTGGGCGGCGTCCACTGCTTTGGATACGATGACGTGAAATTGTGGTGCGCTTTCCAGTACGCCGGTGGGGAATACGACAAGGAAGTTGGTTTGGACGCGGTTAAAATCAACTTTTCGGATACTGCCGACAACGCATTCCATGCGGGTCCCCTGTACATTGAATGTAATACGCGTGCCAATTTTGGCCTTCATGCCCCGCTGAAGCCCATCAGAAATGGATATTTTGATGGGCTGGCCAGCTTCATGGGTGCCCGTCCACACGCCGTCCACAATTTTTTCTGTCTCGATTAAGGTGTCCCGGAATGTGACTCGGTATTCGCGGTCCCACACCCAATCACTGATCTGATCGTCCTCTGCTGCTCTGCCGGCGTCGCGGCCCCTGCGGCCGGCTGTCTGAGCCAAGGTGTCCTTTTCAGGGTCGGGGTATAAGACGTCGTATTGTGCTTTGGTGACGTCATCAATGGATTCAATACGGGTGGTAACCACCGCAACTTGTTGCATCACGGGCATTCCGTGTGCGCGCACCAACGCGGCAACACGGTCTTTGTCTGCGGCCTGTATGTCGAATAAAATCATGTTGGGCTGTGTGCCGCTGCCGGAAAACTCAACCTGTTTCAGGAGGAGGTTTTGGGTTAAAAACAGCGTAGAGAGCAACATGGTTCCCAGCCCGATGGTGACGACGAGGAGCACTGTCTGGTTTTCAGGGCGAAATAAATTGGCAATGCCTTGCCGCACCACATAGCTCCATTTCTTTGGGAAAAAACGCCGCAGCAAAAAGGTGAGTGTGCGGGCAATGCCCCACAATACCAAAAAGGCTGCTGCTATACCCCCCATGAAATACGATGTCTGCTTCCAATCCCTGATAAGCCACCATGTAAAGACATAAATGGCGGCTGCAATAATCGTGTACACAAGCCAACGCAGTGGCCGGCCAGTGTTTTCCTGCTCGTCAAAGGACGCGCGCAGGGTGCGCAACGGCGAGGTTTTTAATATGCCCGACAAAGGCAGTAAAGCGAACAAAATCGCCACAGACAGTCCCATTGCGATCCCTTGCACCAATGCGATCCAGGAAATATTGGTGGTCACATTTTCGATCGGCAACAGGTCTTTGAGCAGCCAAGGCAACATTTTTTGAATGAGTGCCCCCGCTATAGCGCCCGTCACAGCACCCAGCAAGCCTATTCCGGCCACTTGTACGAGGTAAACGTAAAAAGCTTTTTTTCCGCTCGCGCCAAGGCATCGGAGTATGGCAACGGTGGGTAACTTGTCCTTGATGTAGAGGTGTACGGCGCCGGCCACGCCGATACAGCCCAACAGCAGGGCAATGAATCCAACAAGGTTTAGAAAGGTGCCAAAACTGCCAAACGCAGATCCAATGCCCTGTTTCCGGCTCTCTACCGTGTCCCAGTTCAGGTTTGCTTTTTTAAGTTGCTGCTCAAGGGGTTTTACGATGGTTTCGGGCTTGATATTATCCGGTATTTTGTAGTAATACTGATAATCGACGCGGCTGCCGCGCTGTACAAGCCCAGTTGCCGCCAGCCATTGCGCCGGGATGAATACCACGGGGGCAACGCTGCTGGCGATGCCCGCACGACCGGGTGAAGACAACAAGTCTCCCGCTACACAGAAGGTTGTGTTGCCGATTTGGATGCTGTCGCCGGGATGAATACCAAATTGTAACATCAGGGCATGGTCTATCAAGGCGTTTTTTCCCGTCCGAAAAGTGCGCCAGGAATCTTCCGGCATACTTTTCCATGTTCCATAAAAGGGGTAGTTCCCCTCGAGTGTGCGAATGAGTGAGAGCCTGGTGCCACCGTTTTTGGGAAATCGAACCATGCTGGCAAAGTTCAATACCTGCGCTTTTTCAAGGCCGGGCAGGTCCAGTTTTGCCAACAATGAATCAGGTGCCGGCTGTGAAGCATCCAGCAATAGGTCGGCCCCCAATAGGGTTTTTGCCTCGCGGTCTATGTCGGACAACAGGTTGATGGAAAAGGAACGAACGGCGGTTAAGGCCGCAATTCCAACAGTGATGGCAGAAATAAACAACAACAGTCTGGCGCGGTTGCGGCGACTGTCGCGCCAAGCCATTTTCAGTATAAAGCGCATGGGAACAGCAAGTATAAGGTGCTTGGGTTGATTCAAGGAACATATATCAAACCAATGGATGCTTTCCTATAACGGAAAAAACCTCCAAGGGTTGAGTCAATGCCCCAAAAAAGGGATGAAAGGGGCCAAACATCGGATGAATCAACGCAGCAGGGTAATGTCTCCTTGCAGCCGTACCAGCAGTCCGGGTTCGTATTCAACCTCGGCCATGAAAACAAATACGGACGGCGTCAGGGGGCTGCCTCGGAAGCTGCCGTCCCAACCTGATGCGAGGTCGTTTGTCAGAAATCCGCGGTTTTCAAACACCAATTCACCCCAACGGTCGTAAATCCGCAGCCAGTTTACCGGGAGATTGTCTTTGCTGAAAAGGGTGAAACGCTCGTTGCCATTGCTGGAAGTTGGCGAAAATATGTTGGGTGCAAAAATACTGGGTTCCAAAATGATGCGCACCATATCGGTGGCGGTGCATCCCGCAGCATCGGTAACCACCACGCTGAAGTTGGTCGTTTCGGTGGGGGTGGCGGTGAAACGCAGAAAATTGGGGATCCCCTTACCTGCCGGCAACCATTGAACATCCTCCACGCTCCTGCTCGGCGTTGCGTCAAGCAAGACATAGTCGCCAATTTTTACCGGCTCGTCTATTTTGACGATGTTTAACTGTACCGAAAGACTGTCTGGCTGCCCAATACTTACCTCAAGGGGGCGGTTGTAACAACCGGTAACATCCCGCACCACCAACTGATAGGTGCCAGCGTGTAAACCTTGCGCACTGGAGTTTTGAGAAAAACTTTGACCCTGATTCACAGAATATTGGTACGGAGCAAGTCCGCCCATGGGCGTCCCAAACAAAATTTGCCCGTCAGAATAGTCATAGCAGGAAGGATCAACGGTGCTGTAGGGGAATACTGGAGAGTTGAAAACAGCGGTAGTCGTATCTTCTGCAAAATCAGCGCGCCGACATACCCCCAAATAGCCCCGGGCCGTGTAAAGCCCTGGCGCGTACGCCACAAAAAATGAGTCTGGCCCGTAGGTGAGCAGGGAGTCTGCATAATACCATTGAACGCCGTCAAAGCGCCCGCTGGCCACCAAGGTGTCGGGACAAACCCCGTCACCGATGATGCGAAGGCTGATGTCTGCTTTGGCTGTTTTGCTGAAACCTGAATAGAAGGCGCCAAAACCTGCCGCGCCATTGCGCCCAAACATGGCCACTTGCACAGCGCCCTTGGCGATCACGCTGGTCGTGTTGATGGGGTTGCTCTCGCTGAACAGGCTCAACCGTCGATAGGTTACAAAATCGGGGTTGCCCATCACCGCATC
This sequence comes from uncultured Bacteroidota bacterium, assembly GCA_903933805.1. Classification (GTDB taxonomy): domain Bacteria; phylum Bacteroidota; class Bacteroidia; order Chitinophagales; family Saprospiraceae; genus M3007. Next base: position 4,808 of record CAIZLM010000168.1, read on the forward strand.
GGCTGCCCCCAATGCAACAAGGGTGTTGTTCACGCGTACCTCTACGGTGGAGTCTTTCATGGCAACGATCATCAGACCGCCATCGTACGTGACTACACCAATTTGATTGGGCTGGTAAATGTTGTTGACGGCGTTGGGAATGGCACAGGAGATGGGTGGAACAAAAATTAGCCCAGCTGTGCGCTTGGCATCATCGCCAGAGGGTACACCTCCGATGATCTGATAGACAAATGTCGGTTGAGAACAGAGAATGTACATATTTCCCGCACTGGAATATCGACTGGTGGGGATACGATAATATTCGCCGGCATTGAGTACCACTGTTGGGGAAGTCTCTCCATTGAGCCACACACTGGTATTGTCCACGTGGGCAATCACCAAGGGGGTCTCCAGCTCGTCGGAGCCATTGCCTTCGCACAGGATATACTCTTGCCCCACCTGGTCGAATGGCGCGATTTGGTCGAGCCCTACATCGTTGGAGTTGTCAACCGGTGAGCCTGTCCAAGAACCGCAGTTGATGGCCACCGGTTTGGTGGAAATTACTTTCGAGCCGATGAGGCCATTGGGGGGTTGACTGCTGCTGGCGCCCACATAATGCCCGAATACCACAGTCTCGCCAGCCTGAAGAGTTATCGTCTGAAGGCCTGATACTGCGGTGAGCACACCGCCGATTTGGAAATCAGTTCCGGGGTCAAAATCGGAGAGGGTCACAACGGTGCTGTCTTCTGTGGCCATTACGCCTACAAAATTGCAGCGCTGGCTGTTGCTGGAATAACTTTGGAAAACATGTCCAATTCGAAAAGCGGTGCCCAGTGCACTTCGGCCTTTGCAGGTTAGGTCTGCCGCCTGAAATTGCGAATCGCTGTGAAACCTGAAATTTACATAGAATTTTTTTTCTCCAACCAACACCAATCCCTTGTTTTGCAGCGGCTTGTGTAGGTCGCTTTCCAAGACCATCACGGCGGTATTGCCCGAACTGCCAATGCTCCAACGCCCCGGCAGGGCATTGGAAATGACGACCGTCCCGAGTACATTGCCCCCGCCATCTCGAATTGTAATGGGAAAGGGGTCTTGTTCAGGGGTGGAAAGGTAGAGGTATTGTGGCCCCAATTCAGACCGGCCGTGCATGGGCGGAAGCCAGTGTATGGAGTCAAGTTGGGCGTGGACATTGTTGGGCAGGCAAAGAACCGCCAGCAACAGACAGGGAAAACAGAATAATCGCATCACATGGAAACGGTTGAGTATCGAAAAATGGCCGCTAAATTAGGCCATTTTAGAGTTACCCAATTTATTTATACCAGTACGCACTTATTCGGCAGTGTAGTTGCGTTGTTATAATAAACATGTTGTTGCTGTCGCTGTTCAATTGGCGATTGTTTCATATCTACAAGCTGACCATGACCCATCGATGCCTTATTTTCTCATTTCTCTTGTTTTTTAACTTGCGCAGTGTTTCATCTCAAAACGCAGACTTGTATTTTCCACCCAATATTGGCGCCAATTGGCAGTCGCTCACGCCAGCCAGTCAGCAATTTTGTCCGGATCGAATAGACAGTTTGTACCATTTTCTGGAAGAGCGTCACACCAAGTCATTCATGCTGTTGAAAGACGGGAAAATCATCTTGGAAAAATATTTTGGAACCTTTGTGCCGGATTCTGTCTGGTATTGGGCTTCTGCGGGCAAATCACTCACTGCCTTTCTGGTAGGGCAGGCCCAAGAGGATGGATTGCTCGATATTCAGGATAAAACCAGCAATTATCTCGGGGTTGGATGGACGTCAGCGCCGCCCGAAAAAGAGGCTTTGATTACCCTCCGACACCAACTCACCATGACGAGCGGGCTCGATGATGCATTTGAACCGACGCCGCCACAGCCCGACCCCAATTATTGTACAGCGCCCGCTTGTCTTCAGTACCTCGCTGATGCCGGTACCCGATGGGCCTATCATACGGGCCCCTACCGACTGTTGCAAGATGTCATCGCAGGAGCGAGCGGACAAACGATCAACCAGTTTACGAAGTCACACATTCTCGACCGTACAGGCATGAAAGGATTGTGGTTTCAAGATGTTTTTTACAGTAAAACCAGGGATATGGCGCGTTTTGGGCTACTTATACTGGCAAAAGGTGTGTGGGATGGAGACACCTTGTTACACGATGACGCCTATTTTCAAGCGATGACCCATGTTTCCCAAAACATCAACAAGGGTTACGGCTATCTATGGTGGTTGAACGGGCAGCCAAATTTTATGCTTCCGGGTTTGCAGTGGACGATTCCAGGGAGCTTGATTCCCAATGCCCCCCATGATCTCGTGGCCGCCTTGGGCAAAAACGACCAAAAAATTCACGTAGTTCCTTCCAAAGGCTGGGTGGTGGTTCGAATGGGCGATGACGCCGGCGTTGGTGGTACCGGTGGCAACGACGTGCCCATTTTGTTTGACAACGCCTTGTGGGGGTATCTGAACCAGCTCGTCTGCAACACCACAGTTTCCGTCGAACGGGAAGTGGATCAACTGAAAATAGCGCCCAATCCCGGGTCGGCAGGATGGCAGGTAGCGTGTATGGAGGCCATCAACCAAGTGGAAATAGTGAATATGCAGGGCGTGATATTGCGAAAAGTAACCGGAAATCAAGTCGGATCACTTTGGATTGATGGGCAGGGATTGCCTGAGGGGATGCTGACACTTCGAGTTGGCACCGCCGGAAAGGTGTATCGAACCAAGGTGTTAAAGGTGAATTGAGGCGGATTAATTGGTGAATTGCGCTACTTTTGCAGCTTCATTTCATTCAATATGTCGCTTCAAACAATCTGAAGCGAAGCGACAGCCTCTTAATAAATATGACCGAACAAGAACTTTTGCGCCGCGAGTCGCTCGCCAAGTTGCGCGAAATGGGCGTGGAGCCTTATCCAGCCGAGGCGTATGTGGTATCGGCATTTGCAGCCGATGTTGCTGCCAATTACCGGGAAGAGGTGCTCGAAGATGGCACCAAAAACCGATTGAATTACCAGGAAATTTCCCTTGCGGGCCGTGTGATGGCCAGCCGTGAGGCTGGAAAGGCGCTTTTCATGAACTTGCAGGATTCCAGTGGGCGTATCCAGCTATACCTGCGTCGCGACGACTTTTTGGTGGGAGAAGACGCATCTATGTTTGATACGGTGATCAAGAAGCTGCTTGATTTGGGCGACTATATTGGGGTGAAGGGTTTTGCTTTTCGAACCAAGACTGGCGAAGTGAGCGTTCATGTGCGTGAATTCAAATTTTTGGCCAAAAGCCTGCGACCGCTTCCGGTGGTCAAAAAAGATGCGGACGGTCATATTTTTGATGCGTTCACCGATCCGGAGCAACGCTATAGAATGCGGTATGTTGACCTGACGGTGAACCCCTCGTTTCGCGATATTTTCCTGAAAAGGTCGAAACTGATCAAAACCATGCGGGCATATTTGGATGAATTGGGACTCCTTGAGGTGGAAACGCCCATTCTGCAGCCCATTCACGGCGGCGCAGCGGCCCGGCCGTTTACCACCCACCACAATACGCTGGATATGCAGTTGTACCTCCGTATTGCCAACGAACTTTACCTGAAAAGGCTTATTGTGGCCGGTTTTGACGGTGTTTATGAATTTGCCAAAATGTTCCGCAATGAGGGTATGGACCGCACCCACAACCCGGAATTTACCGCACTAGAATTCTATGTGGCCTACAAAGATTACCACTGGATGATGGATGTGACCGAGCAGATGCTGGAGCGTGTTGCCCGAGCGGTGAACGCGGATGGCGTTACCACGGTGAAAGTAGGGGAGCAGGACATTGAATTTGCCGGGCCCTACCGCCGCTTAACCATGTTTGAGGCCATTCGACAGTACACCGGCATCAATGTGGAAACTGCCGACGAAACCGAATTGCGCAACTATTGCAAGCAAGAACACATCGAAATGGATGCGTCCATGGGAAAAGCCAAGTTGATTGATGAGATATTTGGTGAAAAGGTAGAGGAACACCTCATTCAACCCACTTTTTTGATTGATTATCCGGTTGAAATGTCACCGTTGACCAAAATGCACCGCTCCAAACCAGGGCTTGTGGAGCGTTTTGAACTGTTTGTCAACGGCAAGGAAGTCGCCAATGCTTATTCTGAGCTCAACGACCCCATCGAACAGCGGGAGCGATTTGAGGAGCAATTGCGCCTCGCAGCCCGCGGCGACGAGGAAGCCATGGCGATGGACGAAGATTTTCTCCGTGCCCTCGAATACGGCATGCCTCCTACCGCCGGTATTGGCTTTGGAATTGACCGCTTGGCGATGTTGTTCACCGGGCAAAGTTCCATCCAAGAAGTGCTGTTTTTCCCGCAAATGCGGGCGGAGCAAAGTTGATCTACAACTTACCCAACCATAAAAGCGGGGCTTGCTCATACCTTGAGCAAGCCCCGCTTTTTTATGGCAACAACCTGTTATTTCCCCAATGCCGCTTCTAGGTCTTGGACCAAATCTTCCACATCTTCCACCCCGACACTGAGGCGAATCAGGGAATCTGTGAGGCCGACTTTCAGCCGTTCTTCCCGTGGAATACTGGCATGGGTCATGCTGGCGGGGTGCCCGATGAGCGATTCTACACCACCCAGCGATTCAGCAAGGGTGAATAAGTGGGTGCTGCTGAGTATTTTAGTGGCATTTTCCAGGGTATTTTCCTGTAAATCGAAAGATACCATGGCGCCAAACATGCGCATCTGCTTTTTGGCAACGGCGTGGTTGGGGTGGGTTTCAAACCCGGGCCAGTACACTTTTCCGACTTTGGGGTGGTTCGAAAGGTAATTGGCTATGACTGCCGCGTTTTCACAAGCCCGTTGAACACGCAGGTGCAGCGTTTTGATTCCCCGCAAAATGAGAAAGCAATCCTGGGGCCCTGGTATGGCGCCAGAAGCATTTTGGATGAAATGCAGGCGTTGTGCCAGTTCCGCGTCCCGCACAATCAGACATCCGTGTACCACATCCGAGTGGCCGCCGATGTATTTGGTGGCAGAGTGGAGCACGATGTCGGCGCCCAAATCCAGCGGATTTTGGAGATAAGGAGACGCGAAGGTATTGTCCACGCAGGTCATGATACCGTGTTGCCGGGCAATGTCGCATACCGCCTGAATGTCCACGATGTTCAGCATGGGATTGGTGGGGGTCTCGATCCAAATGAGCTTGGTATCAGGACCAATTTCACGCGCCACTTGGTTGGCGTCGCACATATCTACGAACCTGCTTTTTAGTCCCCATTGGCCCCAAATCCGCACCATTTGGCGGTAAGATCCACCGTATAAATCATTGACAGCCAGCACTTCATTGCCGGAGGAAAATAGTTTCATCACGGCATCCTGCGCGGCAAGTCCCGATCCGAAACAGATGGCATCGGTCCCGTTTTCAAGGGCAGCCAGGTTGCGTTCGAGCGTTGATCGTGTTGGGTTTTGGGTGCGGGCGTACTCGTATCCTTGGTGGACACCCGGGGCTGATTGCCGGTAGGTACTGGTTTGAAAAATCGGGGTCATCACCGCCCCGGTAGAAGGGTCTGGTTCAATGCCTGCATGTATTGCTTTGGTGGCAAATTTCATGGTAAAATAGAGATAATTGAAGAATGATGATACTTGGTTGGTCTCCCTGAGAATGGACGGTCAAAGATAGTTGTTGGGTTGCTATTTGGCGCATATCCCGGCAGAACAAAGGGTTTCGAAGCGATCATGCTTTCGAAGCCCTTTTTCTTTTTCGAGTGAAAAACCGAATCAGGAGCATAAAAAAATCAGGAGTACACTTTTTGGGAGACGGGAGAAGACGGTTGATAAGGCCTTGAAAAGGCCTTACAAGCCATAAAACGCGTCAAAAAAACAAGCAAAAAAATAGCCTTAAATAATTGATAATCAATATTTTATATAAAAAAACATCAAAAATTCAAAAAAAGTGGCGGGCGACGACACCCTGCTTTGTGTCCTATGCTACCCCTTCGTTCCGCGTGACCTTTGCTTTGTCAAAAGGAATAAGAAACAATAAAAACATTGTCACATGAAAAGCGCACGGATACTCCCAACCACGACCAATCAGCTAGAAAATCAGGGTCCTTCTAACATCACAGGACTTGATCTGATCGGCGCCTGCATCACCGGCTTAGACATGATCGGAGATGGTATCACAGGTTTGGATTTAATCGGTGTATAAGGTTGTGACAAGCAACACATACAACAACAGTAACGGAGGCCCCCCTTCCGTGGTAAAACAACTCTTTTAATAATAATAATTTTTCAACCAGGACTCATTATGGGAAATTTCATCAACACAAACCACCCCATGGGTAGCCAAGCCAAGGCGCCGATGATTCGATCGGTATTTGGTTTGCGGCAACTTTCCAGTGGGATGCAACAGTTGAGTTGCGACGTGGTTTTTGGCTCACCCAGGGCCGATTGCTTGGGCACCGGTGTATGCAAAATATCTGCCTTGGGTTCTATGCCCAAGACCAATGGTGTGACCCGCAATTGCCAAAGTGCACCGGGTATCCTACTCCCGCTCGAGGGTGGCAAAGGTGTTTCACTGGTAATACTGCGTGAAATGATGTGCATCAAATTGTTGCGTACCCAGTTTCGCACCGGCGTTTTGACCTTAACAGAACCTTGTCGCTTACCCCTTGATATCATCAACGCCTTGTCGTTAAAATTCCAGGAATTAAAGCCTGGAAGCTACCGATTGGAAGAGGCGAACGGTTTTTTTAGAATTAATTTTATTTAACATATTTCCTGTAGCAAGCCCGTTTTGGGTTCGTGAAGGGGTTTTTTCTCACACTAATTTTTCATAATCAAAATTTTTTACCATGAGTGAATTGAACAAAAGAGAATTTCCCGGAGGGATCTTTCTCGCAACGCTTTTCCTGCTATTGAGTCTCTTCTGTAGCAGCCGGGTAGAAGCCCAGTCCATACAGCCCAAAGTAAATGCGGCTACGTACAACTGGAAGCCAGCCCAAGATGTATCCACCATTCTGCTTAGCCAAGTGCAGACGCTGAACCAGCAAATGCCAGGCTTGACAGAAGGAACCCCTCTTTACGATAATACCCTGCGTAGGATCGCCTTTTTCAAATCCATTGTGGTGGAAATTGGCAAAGGTGCTACGGTAGCGGAGTCGCTTGATCTGTCCCTGACGGCAGCAGCAACCCTGGGTTTTTCGAAAGAAGCCTCTTACACATCAAAACTTGCCTTGCGCGCGCTCCACACAGAAACGCGCATCATGTTAACCAATTAAACTTACTGTTTCCATCAAGTAGGATGTCCTCTTACTTAAAAATTTCGGACACAGAACATTATTAAGTTTTTTCTTTCAATTCTCATCGCATGAAAAAGAGCAACAGCAATCTAATTTTACTAATGGCCTTCTTTTGGGCGTTCATGTGCGGCAGCTTGCTGGCACAGACGAACCTGAACTTAGCGGCCAACGGTGTCACGCCGGGCAGCCCATTTACCATAGCGCCCCCAACGACATGTTCCTTCAATTTCTTTGACAGTGGTGGTTCTACCTTGAATTACAACAACGGAGCCAACGCAAATGTCACTTTCCTGCCTTCAAACGCAGCGACACACCGCATTCAGGTGACTTTTACAACCTTCTCGCTTGAGCCTGGTTACGATGCATTCTACATCTACAACAGCAATACTGTTGGCACAAACCAAGTACCAGGTCCTCAGGGCGCTACTTTCGCAGGATTTCCCGCCGGCAACTGGCAGAACATCAGTCCTGGAACGATAACGGCAAGCAAAGATCTCGCCGACGTAGGTGTTAACCCTACAGAAGCCCTTACATTCCAATTCCGCTCAGACAACTCCATCTCGTATCCGGGCTGGACGGCTGTCGTACGCCAAGTGACAAAAGATCCTTGTGCCATGACAGCACCCGCAGCACAAACGGTCAACACCGGCTTGGGCGCATTGAGCTGTTTTGGAAATGTATCCACACCCATTCCTACTTTCGCGCCTGCTGGCTGCAACACCGGTTCTCAAATCAGATACCGCATCAATGGTGGTCTTCCAACCAATGTATCCGGTTCCGGCCCCGTTAATCTAACCGTTCCTGTTGGTTCCAACATTGTGACCTGGGAATTGGTTGATCCATGCGGCGGTGGCATCATTACCACAGGCAATCAATCTATAACAGTTATTGACAACACACCACCGACCATCACTTGTCCGGGCAACGTTGTATTTAACCTCGATGGAGGCCAGTGCGAGCAATCGTACAACTACAGCGTTTCTTGCAGTGATATCTGTCCTTTTACCGTCATTCAATCGGTTACGCACCCTTATGATGGTACTACCGGACAAGCGGGTGTCATGTTTGACGTTGTCAACTTGAGCGCAAACCCATTGACCATTTCCCAGTTTGGCCCATCCTTGGATGCCGGCACACATCCTATGGAAGTGTACTTTACCAACGCATCCTCTACTTGGGTGGGTAACGATCAAAATCCTGCAGCGTGGACGCTTGCGGGTGCTATTTCTGTAACATCTTCCGGCCCGGGTTCCGGTACTGCTATCCCAGGATACGGTATTACCCTGGCTCCAGGCCAATCACTGGGTATTTATTTGACCAGCACAGCCGGCGCGCCAATGCGTTACACCAATGGTGTACGTCAAGTTGCTGATGCCAACCTGCGTGTTTCGTCCAATCCTGGTTCAGGTAAGGTGTATCCTTTCGCAACAACGTTCCAAAACCGCTCTTACAACGGTTTTGTAAGCTATTCAACAGTTGCCAACCAGGCGCCAGTTCAGTTGAGCGGCTTGCCTTCCGGTTCTTATTTCCCGATTGGCACCACCGTCAACGTATTCCGTTGCACAGACGCAACCGGTCTTTCCGCCACATGTTCTTTCTCCGTAACCGTGAAAGAGTATCCTAACCCAACATGGGTGTTGACTTGTAGCGACTTTATTACCGTTGCCTTGGCAGACAACACCTGCTCGGCCAAAATACACGCTGACGACATCCTCGACGGAGGTCCATACCGCTGCTATGACAACTATGTAGTAGAAATCGACAAAATTGCACCATTCGGCAACGGCCCATGGGTGCCTGCCGATCTTACGTCTGCCGACATTGGCAAGACCTACCGCGTGCGTATCACAGAGCCCATCAACGGCAATAAATGCTATTCTGATGTAAAAGTATTGGACAATGTGAAGCCTAAAATCAGTTGCAGGCCTTCAGAAGTAACGATTCCTTGCAATTACTCCACGGATCCAAGAGTTGCTTCTACGACGGCACTTTCTTTGAACTTCCCAACGGACGTAGCATTGCCGGTACTCGTACACGACAAAGAAACGCGTGAGTTTTCAATTCCAGTTGCGGTATCTCCGGGTGCTGTGGTGAATGACGTAGATTTCAGAACAAAAATTTCCGGTGACGCATTCTTCAACAACCTGCGCATCCAAGTCATTAGCCCATCGGGTACCATCGTAACCGTTTGGAATGAATTTACGGGTTGCGCTCCTGCGCCAATCTTCACACGTTTCGACGACGAAGGTTCTGACTTGTTGGATTGTGCAACCTATACGACCGACATCAATGCAGAGATTCCACTTGGACTGGGTTCATTGAGCAGTTTTGATGGAGAAGATGCCAATGGAACTTGGATTATACGGGTGACCGACACAAACGGTGGCTTGCCTTCTACGATTTCTTCTGTTGACATCGCAGAACTGCACATTACGGCACTTGGCACTTTTGGTGCAGGTTTCCCGAATGACTTGACGCCTCCACAGGTTACACCACTTGGCCTCAATGGCTACAATGTTCCTGCTGGTTTGTTGGATGAGTGTGCCTCTTCTACGCTCACGTACTTCGACCAAGTTGCACCACAGGGTTGCAATTCGATCTATACCAAGATTATTACACGCCGCTGGACTGCAACCGACCTTTCGGGCAACAGCTCCACTTGTATTCAGACGATCAACTTGTTGCGCCCACGTTTTGACGATGTAGTGGCTCCACCAGATTATGATGATATCGACAAGCCCGCTTTTGAATGCGGAAGTGAGTACCCAACACCAAGTTGGATTCAGAACCAAGGTTTACAGGGTTTCCCTTATGTCTTCGGCTTGCCCGACATCTGCAACCTCAACACGGCATACCAAGATACACGGGTAGGCAATTGCGATGGTTCTTACGACATTTTGCGTACCTGGACCGTGATCGATCCATGTGTAGCAATGGGTTCCATGCTGTATGAGCAAGTGATTCACGTACGTGACCAATCGGGTCCTACGTTTGTCGATTGCCCCGCAGATATGGTTGAAACAACAGATCCATACACTTGCTGTGCGTCTTTCAACTTCCCAGACATCCTCGTGGAAGACAATTGTTCCCGCATCAACAATGTGTACGCACTGGTATTGACCATTGATCCATTCACCGGTGATACGACTTCGTTCATCCCTGTAGATGGTGGACTGTACGATTTCCCAGGCAACCTGCCAAACTATTCCGATACGCTGGCTTCCTTCGGCAATATGCCTTGTATTCCACTTGGCCGCCACATTGTTGTGTACTTTGCACAAGATGATTGTGGTAATGTTGGTACTTGTTCCTTCCGCTTAACGGTGGCTGACTACTCACCACCACAAGCTGCTTGTGACGAAACAACGGTTGTATCTGTAGGTGTTGATGATCCGCAAGATTGCTACTACAAAAGCTCCAACGGTTGTGAATTCGCCGGGGTAACTTGGGTAAAATCGGAAACCTTCAACGATGGTTCTTACGACCAATGTAGTCCGATTAAATACACGGTTCGCCGTGCACCACCATACAGTGATTGTATCAAAGCACTCGACCAGTCTTCTTGCAATGGCAGTCCTTCCGGCTTGTCAGAGTATGAAATAGCAACTGCAGAATCTGATTCCATCAAGTTTTACTGCTGCGAAACGAATACAACACAGATGGTTATCCTTCGGGTTTATCAACTGAATTACAACGGAAATATCTCCAACTATCCTGACGGCACGCCAGTGTACAATGAGTGCGAGATCGCGGTAACCGTTCAAGACAGGCTGAAACCAATATGTGAGTCGCCGCTCAATGTGACGGTATCTTGTGAAAACTTCGATCCTTCCCTCTGGGTTTATGGAAAAGCAAAAGTGTACGACAACTGCTGCCTTGATCCTACCAAAGAATACCTGGGTCAGAAAGGACTTTCGCACACGGTGAACTACAGCCAGTTTGACACCATTTGCAACAAAGGCACCATTGTACGCACGTTCAGGGCGTATGACTGCCAAGGCGCTACCAGCCAGTGCACACAGCGCATCGTTGTGAACTACGAACAAGATTACTTCATCAAATTCCCAGATGACAAAGTCATCAGTGTATGTGATGGAACAGGTGTATATGGAGAACCTACATTCTTCGGCGAAGATTGTGAATTGCTGGGTGTTTCTTACCAAGACCAAATATTCACCGTAGTGCCTGATGCATGTTTCAAAATTGAGCGCACTTGGAAAGTTATCAACTGGTGCACCTACAACCCACAGGTCGCTTGCGTCGCGGTACCGAATCCGAATCCAAATTCGAATTCGAGTTCCCCAACCAACTTGCCAGGGCCAACCGTGTCTCCTGCCGGAACAGCCGGACCATGGTCGCCAACGGTGGTAAAAATTAACCCGAACGATGCACAAGCCACAAACTTCAGTACGTTCTGGTATGCGGATGCAAACTGCTACACCTACAAACAGATCATCAAAGTCATTGACAACCAAGCTCCGGCCATTCAATGCCCACCTAGCCCGGTTGAATACTGTGACCTGACCGACAACAACCCACGTCTGTGGAACGAATCTTACTGGTACGACCCAGTCATTCAATCACATGACCTCGCAGATGCACCCACAGATTTGAGCATTGTAGCATCCGACCTTTGCTCAGGCTCTAACCTGACAGTACGTTACATCTTGATCCTGGATCTTGACAGCGACGGCATCATGGAAACAGTTGTCAGCAGTTCGAACCTGCCATTGGCTGGTACCGTTAACTTCGACAACGTTAGCACACCCAACTTCACCGGCGGCACGGTACGTACCTTCGATGAGCGTCAGGTGTCTGCTGCACAGAAATACCGATTCGCACTCCAAACGGTGGCAAATGGTACTTCCCTGACAGCCTCGGTACGTTGGAACTCACAAGCAGCGCAAAGCTCGTATGTAGTGCCTGAATTGCCTTACGGAACCCACAAAATCAAATGGGTTGTAGGAGATGGTTGCGGCAACGAAGCCGTGTGTGAATATACTTTCGTCGTGAAAGATTGCCACCCACCAGCCATTGTTTGTACCAACGGTTTGAGTGTTAACATGACAGCATGGGGTATGGCGGTGTTGTATGCCAGTGACTTCTTGGTGTACTCCAGCGACAACAATACACCAGATGATCAACTTGAATTTGGTATCATTAAGTCAGGTACCGGTGCAGGCTTCCCATTGGATGCAAATGGCAACCCAGTTGTTTCCTTACAGTTTAACTGCGATGAAATTGGTACGCAACCTGTTGAACTGTGGGTAAATGATGCGGCCGGAAACACAGACTACTGTGAAACGTACATCATCATTCAGGACAACGGCGGAAACTGTGTCACCGACATGGCTACCGTATCAGGAGCACTGAAAACAGAAGGTGGTGAAGGCTTGGAAGAGAGTGACGTGGAGTTGTCGGGTCAAAATCCTGCCGGTCCGTCATTCGATCACTTCGACCTTACCGACCACAGCGGTGCGTATGACTTCATCCACGCCGTGCCTGTTTTCTCCAACTATGTGGTTACCCCAGCGCTGGACAACAACCCGCTCAATGGTGTAACAACGTATGACCTTGTCTTGATCAGCAAACACATCCTCGGTATTCAGCCGCTCGGATCGCCTTACAAAATGATTGCAGCCGACGCCAACATGTCGAACTCCATCACCACGTTTGACTTGGTTGAATTGCGCAAACTGATCTTGGGTATCTACCAGGAGTTGCCTGCTAACACCAGCTGGAGGTTTGTTGACAAATCATTCAACTTCGCCAACCCAGCCAATCCATTCACTGCCGCTTTCCCTGAAAGCAAAACAGTGGCTGCTATTCAAGCCAATGCTATGGCCGACGATTTTGTCGCCATCAAAATTGGTGACGTGAACAACTCGGTTATCGCCAACTCGCTCATGATCAACGAAGATCGCAGTGTAGGTACCCTGGTGTTCGATGTGGATGATCGTTCGGTGAAAGCAGACGAAGTATTCGAGGTAAAATTCAAGGCCGCTGAAAAAGTAACCGGCTACCAGTTTACCCTGAATTACAGCGACTTGGAACTCGTAGATGTGGTTACAACAGACAATATGAAGACGGATAACTTCGCAGTCTTTTCTGCTGAAAACGCTTTGACGACCTCTTGGAACGGTGACAATCAGGCAGAGTTTACCCTCAAATTCAGGGCAAAACGCACCGGTGAGCTCAGCAAAATGCTGTCCCTCTCCAGCCGAATCACCAAAGCAGAAGCCTACAAAGTAGCAGTAGAAAACCAACCAGCTGAGTCTTTGTCAATCGGATTGCGCTTCAATGGTAAAGAAGGTTCTGTCCTGACTGGTGTTGGGTTTGAACTTTACCAAAACGAACCCAACCCATTTGTCAACCGCACCAACATTGGCTTCCACTTGCCTGAAGCAACCACCGCTCACCTTTCTGTGTACGATGAATCAGGTCGGATGGTTTACTCTCAAAAAGGAGATTTTTCTAAAGGCTACAACAGCTTTATGCTGGACAAAGCAATGATCAAAACCACCGGTGTACTTTACTACACCCTGGAGACTGAAACAGATGCTGCCACCAAGAAAATGATTCAAGCAAAATAACTAATACAAGATGTTGGGGGGGAGTGTTGAGACTGTGATGTACTGAAATCAGGTTCCATTACGCTCAAATAAAGCACTCTCCCCCCGACATTTTTTGAAACTCCAACAACGCCATTCTTATTTCAAGCAACACCAAAACGCCCATTGCCTTTTGTTTATAATTTAGGGGTCGAAGACCCTCTTCCAATGCCTTAATACCAAACAACACCAAAAAAATATTGCCATTGCCCCCAAAATAAAGAAATCCCCATTTAATCGCCAACCACCCCAGAATAAAGAATCTAGTCCATAATCGCCATGCCCTCGGCGTAACCACCACAACCATAATAAGAAATTAGTTGCTCTTTTCACTCACGGGCGTCAGCGCCTCGAAAAGTCGGGGCGCTCGCTCCCGCCCGTTAGAAAAGAAAAAATCATCACAAGCTCAGCACCAAGCTTTGCTAACCCGTCTTAATCGGCGAACACTACAACGACTCAAGCATAAGACACCGCTGTAGTATTTCCCTCGTCGGAAACGCCAAGTATTTTCTCGGTTTAATCTCATGAAATGGGCGGTCAGATGATTTCATCTGGCCGCTTTTGTTTGTTGTTGCGGCTGAATGCTGTTCCGCCTGCTTGTCGCAACATTGCCCCAATATTATTCAATCATTACCGATCCGAAAATAATAGAAAATTAGCCCGTAACATCTTTTCTTTGCACGTACAAAGGCTTCTTTGACAATTTTTACCGCAACAATTCAATTAAAACACAAAAAAATGACAGCAAAAGAAAAGTATGCAAGTGTATTGGCACTCGGAGAGCGCATGGGTGTTCAGAGTGGTAACGTGGAAGAAGGCGCAGATGGCGTACTCCGAGTTTGGGGTACGGTCAGCACCAATTTCGAAAAAGATCAAATTTGGGACGCAATCAAAGCCGTTGGTGGCGAAAGCCCCAGTGATATCGCAGCAGATATCCAGGTTGAAAATACCACCTACTATGCCAAACACACCGTGGTATCGGGTGAAAGCCTCAGCAAAATTGCCAAACATTACTATGGCGACCTCATGCAGTACAAACATATTTTTGAGGCCAACCGCGACCAACTCAGCGATCCGGATGAAATTAAAGTAGGCCAGGTTCTGACCATCCCCAATCTGTAAAAAATACCTGTCTCAACGATTAACGGCTGCTCTTCTCAAGAGACAGCCGTTTTTGTTTGCGCTTTTTCTACCTTTGCGGCGATTATTGACAGCACCCAATTATTATCACTTTTGACGCTTTTTTCCCTATACATGATTTCCATCAACCAATTAAAAGAACTTTCCACGCAAGTGCGCAGAGACATCGTGCGAATGGTTTTTAACTGCCAAAGTGGCCACCCCGGGGGCTCGCTTGGTTGTGTTGAATTTTTTGTCGCGCTTTACGCCCATGTTTTAAAACACAACGCAGAAAAATTCGACATGGAAGGCAAGGGACAGGATCTGTTTTTCCTTTCCAACGGGCATATTTCTCCTGTCTGGTACGCAACGCTCGCTCGAACGGGATACTTTGACGTACAGGAACTCAATACTTTTCGAAAACTCAACACGCGGCTGCAAGGCCACCCAGCTACCCACGAAGGCCTTCCAGGCATCCGTATTGCCAGTGGCTCTTTGGGACAGGGCATGTCCGCAGCCATTGGCGCGGCGCTGGCCAAACGCCTCGATGGCGACGACCGTTGGGTTTTTTGCCTGACCGGTGACGGTGAGTTGGAAGAGGGCCAATGCTGGGAGGCTATGATGTTCGCAGCACATCATAAAGTGGACAATCTGATTGTCGCGGTTGATTGGAATGGTCAGCAAATAGATGGCCCAATCGACGAAGTGATGAGCCTCGGTAACTTACAGGCCAAATGGGAGGCTTTTGGATGGGATGTGCTTGTGCTCAACAACGGAAATGACATGGAATCCATGATCAATATGCTCAACAACGCCAAGGAACACTCCAAACAGGGAAAACCTGTGGTGATATTGATGAAAACCGTTATGGGCTATGGGGTTGATTTTATGGCCGGAACCCACAAATGGCACGGCAAGGCCCCCAATCAGGAGCAAGTGGACCTTGCATTGGCGCAGCTCCATACGGAAACCCTTCAGGACTTCTAGGCGATTGTCCCAGTGTCCTGAACTTTTTCAAAACCATTTTATTTTGCCACTTCTACAATGAACATCAACGATATTATTGCTACCGGAACAAAAGCTACCCGCGATGGATTCGGACAGGGGCTCCTCGAGTTGGGCCGCCAAAACCCCAATGTTGTCGGTCTCACCGCCGACCTCATGGAATCTTTGCAGATGCAACATTTCCAAAAAGAATTTCCGGAACGCTTTTTTCAGGTCGGTATCGCAGAAGCCAATATGATCGGTATCGCTGCGGGGCTTGCAACAGGCGGTAAAATTCCCTTTACGGGCACTTTTGCGAATTTTTCCACCGGTCGTGTTTATGACCAAATTCGACAAAGTATTGCCTATTCCCATAAAAATGTCAAAATATGCGCATCCCACGCGGGCCTTTCCCTCGGTGAAGATGGCGCCACACACCAAATCCTCGAAGACCTGGGCATGATGCGCATGCTCCCCGGGATGGTGGTGATCAATCCCTGTGATTACAGCCAGACAAAGGCTGCAACCATCGCCATCGCCGAATACAACGGTCCTGTTTACCTGCGTTTCGGTCGCCCAGCATGGCCGATGTTTACCCTGGAAAACCAAAAATTTGAAATCGGAAAAGCCCTTCACCTGGCTTCTGGGACAGATGTCACCATCTTCGCCACAGGACACTTGGTTTGGTCAGCCATTGAGGCCGCCAAGGAGTTGCAAACCCAGGGTATTTCCTGCGAATTGATCAACATCCACACCATCAAACCCTTGGATGAGGCGGCGATCCTCGACTCTGTCAGCAAAACCCGCGCCGTGGTGGTCGCAGAGGAACACCAACGCAATGGCGGACTCGGTGATGCTATTGCCAACCTGCTGGTTCAGCGACTCCCGGTGCCCATGGAGTACGTCGGTGTTAAAGATACCTTCGGAGAAAGTGGAAAACCCGCTGAACTGCTGGATAAATACGGTCTCTCCAAAAAAGACGTCGTCTGGGCGGTGAAAGATGTGCTGGATCGGAAGACTGGTTCAATGTAGGAGGCTCCTGCTACAAAGCTTAAAGGAATCACCAACATGCGTATTGGAATCATTGGGTCTCGCGGAATCCCCAATTACTACGGCGGTTTTGAACAATTTGCGGCATATCTGGCGCCTGGACTGGTAGAGCAGGGATACGAATTGTCTGTGTACTGCCCGCACCACCATCCCTGGACGGAATCGACCTACCAAGGTGTTCAGTTGATTCGCTGTTTCGATCCAGAACCCATGATCGGCAGCACAGGACAATTTGTGTATGACCTGAATTGTATTCTGGACAGTCGGACGCGCAACTTTGATATTCTGTACCAACTTGGCTATACCACCAATGGTATTTGGCAAAGGTTTATCCCAAAAAATGTCGTGTTGGTCAGCAATATGGACGGCCTAGAGTGGACCCGCGCCAAGTACCCACCGGTGGTGAAAAAATTTTTACGCTGGTCTGAAAAATTGGTTGTCCAGCGAAGTGATTTTCTCATTGCGGATGGCATCCCGATTCAGCAATACCTGCGCGATACCTATGGGGTTGAAGCAACCTACCTTGCCTATGGAGCCGATCTTTTTACCGACCCCAGTCCCCTTGTACCACCAACACTTGGGTTGATACCACAGAGATATATGCTGTTGATCGCCAGAATGCAGCCCGACAATCACATTGAAATGATCATCCAGGGCGTATTAAAATCAGGGAGCGAGATGCCCTTGATTGTGGTGGGCAATGCCTCCAATACTTATGGAAAGCAACTGGTAAAAATATATCAATCCTCTAATATCCGATTTCTGGGTGGTATATTTGACCCCATTCTGTTGGATAATTTGCGTCATTATGCCGCGCTCTATTTCCACGGCCATTCAGCCGGAGGCACCAATCCATCGCTCCTGGAAGCCATGGCGGCCTCCGCCATGATTTGTGCCCACGATAACCGTTTCAATCGGTCAGTGCTCGGAGCAGGTGCTCTTTACTTCCAAAACAGTGTGGACCTCGCACAAATCATTGACCATGAAAAAGACAAAACAATGTGGCAAGCAAGGATCCAATTGAATCGGGACAATATTGAAAAAAAATACGCCAAACAGCAGATCATAGACCAATACAGTCAATATTTCAACGGATTATCTCCAAAGTCTCGAATACAGTAAACGGCCATCCTGAGCGGCTATTTGCAGTATCAGGAGCGCAAACATCAGGCAATATGCAGTCAGGAAACTCTAGATACAGCGCGATTATCGCCCATGCGGGAGACTACTTTTTGCTCAATTTGTTCTTTGTTGCCGGGTTTGCTGTGACGTCTGTTCCGACGGCACTCACCGCAAATCACATACTGTTTTTTTTCTATTTAAATATCGTCTGGTTTATCTTGAGTGCGATTTTTGGTTTATACCGCACCGGGCGCACCATCAACAGTGCCAATATATTATCCGCGTACACCAAAATCATTGTTTTTTTCTTTTTCCTGTTCCTGCTCTTTTTTCAGGTTTATTCACTGACGTATTATACCAGAGACAGCGTCAAAATGCTATTTCCGGTTTTCTTCGCAGCCCTTTTAGTGTGGGAGTTGGGTATTTATTACACCTTCATTTACTATCAAAAAAAACAATACCTTTCTCGCGTAATCATATTGGGTCGTACTGAAACGGCCGAGAATATTTATCAATATTTTCAGAAAAACGCCTTGACAAACTACCAATGCCTTGGCTTTATTGACACCAAGCAGCCCAATGGGGCGTACAGTTTGGGTCATTTTTCTGATTTCAAGGCCATCGTGTCCCAGTATTCCGTGGATGAAATATTTGTCGCCATGGATGATATCCAAGCTGCTGAGAAAATTTTGTTGGCAGAGTGGCTGAACAACAATCCTGTAAAAGTCAGGTTGATCCCTGACTTGGGCAACTTTTCATTTCACAGCATTGAGATGCACTATTTTGGGAATATTCCCGTGGTGGCCTTGCATCCAGGACCGCTGAGCTACCGATACAATCAACTCTTGAAACGCAGTTTTGACTTGGCCTTTTCAGCGGTAATCATCCTTGTGGTGTTGAGTTGGATGACGGTACTACTGCTGTTGTTGGACTGGTTTTTTGAGCGAAAAGGCGTTTTTTATCGGCAACAGCGAACGTCCCTGAATGGTAAAACCTTTACCATCATGAAGTTCAGATCCATGGTCGCCAACGCTGAAGCGGATACGCGACAGGCGGGGTATCAAGACGAGCGCATCACCCCAATGGGGTCATTTTTGCGACGCAGCAGTTTGGACGAATTGCCACAGTTCCTCAACGTATTCCTCGGGCAAATGTCGGTGGTCGGGCCACGCCCACACATGTTGAAACACACCGAGGAGTATCAGCAGGTTGTTAGGTCTTATTCGCTCAGGCACCTCATCAAACCGGGGATCACTGGCTTGGCACAGGTGAATGGTTTTCGAGGTGAGGTAAAGCAAATATCTGATATTCGGGGACGCGTAGCAATGGACATCGAATACATCCGCAACTGGACATTCAGCCTTGATTTTTACATCATCTTGAGGACTTGCCTGTTGATCGTTTATCCGGGGATGGGTGCGCGCACCAGTGCCGTTGACCGTGAATAGCATGGTCGTTGGCGAGGGGGTTTTTGTTTTGTGAAACTGCGCGGAAAGCCTTGTTGAAACCCTGTAAAAGGCTATTGATTAGCGTTCAAAAGGCAATTTAACCAATTATTTTTCCAAATAGCTTGTATGAGCTGCGTATAATTTTGACTAAACGGCATTGTAGTAACGCTGTCAAAGATGCGTTTTGACGTTATTTTTTGGTCAATGCGCTATAGTCATTTTTCAACGCGGTCAGTTCCCCTTCTTTGTGTTGCAACGCTTGTTGGTATTCAACAATAGTGGAGTTTTTTTGCTTTAACAGGTCCAACGGGAGTTTAAATCCATCCTTAAGATAGTCAAGTTTAATGCTGACTTCGTTCAATTCAACAGGAGCATAGTCATCAAAATGTATGAATACTTGTGGGTCGTCGGTATCAAATATATATTCAGTAGCACTTTCAAACAGGGCGTTGGATGATAATTGGAGTGGAATATCGATTTTTTGACCGTCTTGAAGTAAGGAAACGCTGTGTAACGCAATACTGGTATAGTTGTTTAGCGGATCAAATCTAAGTTGCGAGACAATGGTTGGGGATTTAAAGAAGAAGGATATCTCTGTGAATTGAGGCGTAATATTTACGATGATGGAATCAGTTTCATTAAATTCACGGGCATCAATTTTATAAAATAACTGAGCGACCTGTGGAACAGGTTGTTCAAAAAAAATATTGTTTTGGGTGATCAACGCGTTAAAATCGCCATCAGAGATTTTAGAAATCCATTTTTCAAATATTTTTCTACGACAGTGAAAGGAAAGGGCTGAATTGTTGAACACGCCGGATGATTGAACATTTCGGTAAATACCGCTTTTTTTTCTCACAAAAATGAAATCACCCAATTGCGCCACCTGGAGTAGAAAATCCCAATCTTCAAACAATGGCAAATCTGTGTCAAATATGCAATACTGTTGCAAGATTTCACTTTTAAAAAGCAATGCTAGGTTGGGAATGAAATTCCCCAGCAATAATTGTTGGGAATGGTACTCCCGATCATAAATCATCCAGGTTTCAGCGTGTTCATTCACCATTTCGACGATGCCATATGCTGCGGGAGCGCTGCTTGTCGATAGAACACGGTATAAGTTTTCAATATTATGGGGCAGCATTAAATCATCCTCATCCAAAAAGCAAAAGTAATCACCCCGAACAGTTTTTAGCCCAACATTGGCCGCTGAAGGCCGGTCAAGTGCGTATTCTGTCGAAACAATGCGCAAGGGAAAACCACCACAATGATCTCCTAACATCATTTTTTTTCTCCTAGGGCATCCACGACAATTACCTCAATATTGGGATAGGTTTGTTTGGCCAACGATTGAAGAGCTTCCGGCAGCTCAGGGCGGTTCATCGTCCGGACGATAACAGAAATCAGTGGATAATTGGCTGGTGAATGAGGCGTAATAGCCACTTTTGCCCCCAATATTGGTCTTTGTTGCCAAAGGGTATCCCCTGATTTCAACCGATTGGAGCGTACTATTCTGAAAGCTTCAGCGAAGTATGTATCCCTAGGGAGGGTATATGTACGGTATGCATGTAAGGCATTTATGTGGCGTTTATAATCTTGCACTTCTTGCTGGCTGACAAAGCAGTCCATTGCATGGTCTAAGATAGGATGAATATCGGTGATATCATGTAAGAAATTGGGGTGTAAGGGTTGGCCTACTTCATAATATACCAGGTTGACATCGTCGTAGTACCGGATTGCTGCCTGGGTTCCGGCCTTGTGCAGTGCCAGGTGGTCTGGATGTATCTCTGATGCAGCAGGCAGGTAAATATTGGCAGGCTGAAAATTTGTTATAATATCAAGCAGTGTCCCTATCAGGCCCTCGTCTGCTGTTAAACTTCTATCTGGATACCGCAGGAACACAGGCTGCCCGTAACCAAGTATGTCTGCTGCCGACAAAGTCTCTGTTTCTCGGATAGTGGCGTACTCGGTCGTGTTTTGATGGTCACGTACAGGAAAACCACCATCGGTTGCGATCACCACGAGGAGTACATCTTCTTGGGCAATATGGCGGATTATTGCACCTCCGCAACCAAATACTTCGTCGTCGGGGTGGGGGGCAAAAATCAAAGTATTGCCGGAGGGCAATGTTTTTTCACATTGGTAGGGGATAATATCTATTTCAGAGCGACTATCGTGTGGCATGAATAACCGTTTTTAACTCGTTAGGTGGCACGCTGTCTGGGGAAACTGGCTTTTTTTGTCTCAGACGCGACCAGCTAATTATTAATACTCGGGTACTTCGTTTTTTGTATTCTACACCATCATTTTTCTGGGTAAATACGACGAAAACGCCTAAAATAAATCGCTGTCGCCCCAAGTAAAATAAAAATGCTCTTCAATGTCAACAGGTTTGATTTCGCCTGAATAGGGCACAATGCAGAGGTAAAGGTTGTTGACTTCACGGGTTTTTACGAACCCGGCAGTCCGTAATATTTCATTCCACCAGACCGGTGTTTCTGAAAACCAGCCCTCTGCATGTTGTATTTCGGGTAGGTCTTGCAACATCCTCGACAGCCCTGCCGCCATGGCTTTTGTCGCGGTATCGCGGCCAAACAACGCGTCTCCTATGCTTAACTGATCACCATCTTGCCGCACCAGCCACCACCCCACCGGTTTTCCCCAATGCTTGGTAAGGTAGAAGAAATACTGAAAGTCAGGATGTTGCTCATACCGCCAGCGCAGATAAGACTTGTCGCGCAGGGTGAGCCAGGGATAATCTTTCCGCACATGGTCAAATACTTGGTCTGCCCAATCGCCAACTTTTTCGTGCCTGCTGACCTGGTACCCACCCAAGTTGGTAAACAAAGAATTCGCCTTGCGGTATTTTTGGATGTGCGCTACCGATAATTGCCACATAAAGACAGGCTTGTCGGCCACATACCCCAAAAAAAGCTGGCCCAGCCGGCGGATATGACCGGTGCAAAAACCGTAAATAAAATATACTTTTTGCTCAAAGTACACCCGCTCTATCAGCCGGAATACACGCGTCAGTAAACCGTTTTTGCCCCGTCCAATATCACGGTATGTGGGAACAATGAAGGTGTCGCCAGCGTGCTGAACAAGTACGTTCCTATTCGCACCTATGCTTAAGGTCAGCGGATAGGTTGTGTACTGGCCAGCCAAGATACCTGCTTTCCATGCGGTACTGACGATCGGGCCACCATACGGTTGCTGTTTGAATTTCCATTGCCAATGCGCCATGGAGCGATTGATGTCAAAGGTTCTGTTGAATGCCGGTAAAATGAAGGATTCGTCGCCTTCCTGGTACGTTCTAATACATACATCGCTTTGGCGTAGTTTCGTGATTTCAAACCCCCTCGTACCCGTTTGATAAGCATCGGCCTGTCGCTGCATGACCGCAACATATTCGTCCAACGCAACGTGATCGAAGGGGAATATATCCATTACCTGAGACGGGTTCTCTTCCACGCGACGAACAAGTTCGAGAAAAGTAGGCAGGACTGCTTTCCCTATTTTTCTGTTGTATTCCACATAATATCCAAGTGCAGAGAAAGATTGATACACTTCAGCCACTGCTTTCACGGCTGACGGCTGATCGATTTGATGTGTATAAGTTGCTTCATGAAACAGCAGTATTGTACTTAAATCGTCTCTTAGCAGCGTTTTTATTTTTGTGAATAGCCTATGGTGGTCAGAAAACTGTTGCAACGATTCATGCAACAAGACTATATCGTAGCATTCGGGCGGTTGTAACAATGGGTGCTCCTCCAAGAAACCCCCGATGAGATAGGTAGGGCCAGGATACACCTCCTGTGCGTATTCTAGGCTCGTACTGTCTGTTGCGATTGCCACAACGTCATATCCTTTTTTGGCCAACGATGCGCTGATTGCCCCCAACGAGCAGCCAATATGCAGTATCCGGGAAGGTGGGGGCGGTAATTGTTCTACAAGCAGTAAGAAGGCGGCAGCTTGGGCTTGTTCCAACGTAAACATTTCAGACCCTGCTGGCCAATAACCGACATGAAACATATCACCGCCAAATAAGTATCGCTGAAAAGGAATGGGGTGTGGGAGATCCAGGGTTGTTCCTGCGGATCGTTTTTCCCATTTCCAAGTGGCCAATGTTTGATGGAATCTATTTCTTATCCGGCCATAGTACGTTCCCGGTTGCATCCTTTCCCACACTTTTTCCGGTATGACGAAAGGAGAGGCCGATAACTCAACCGCAATAAATGGGATCATTAGGGGGCTTAAGCCCAGTTCGAAGGTTAATTCCCCCCCCAATTGACGGGTCAACAGCAAAGGTAGGAGATGTCGTAACGCAGCCACAGTCTGTGATCACAATGCTGGGGACTTGGGAACGGCCGGAGTCGGTTTGGTGGAAGCCCGTGGAGCCAATATCCGTACCATAATACTTCTCCATATACTGTTGGTGTGCTTCACCCATATACGTTGCCTTGTGCTCCGTTGGTGACTGATTCCAGTAATGTACAACGTGCGCATCTGGGATACAGACAACGGTTTTGCCAGCCAACACCGCATTTATACAGATATCCGTGTCTTCGTAGTACATAAAAAAGCGCGGATCAAAGAGGTTGCCACCCTGAAAGTAGGAAGTATCGTTTTTGATAAGCAGGCACGCACCAGACAGAAAGGACTCCGTAAAAGGTGTCTCCGTCTTCCAGAATCGCTCGTGTCGGATGGTCCACTGTGCATCTAGCAATGTAGCGTCAACGGCGGACTGTTTGGCGATAGCCATGTTGTATTGGATACTCCACGAATGCCCCAGTGCTGGTGGAAGCTTAAATAATTTGTTGTCATCCCAAAAAAATCGGGGACCGGCAATCAGTGCGTTGGTTTGTAGGGCGCCTTGCAACAATTGCTGTAGAAAACCGGCATCCGGCACGGTATCAGGGTTGATGACCAAAAACCAATCCGCCGGATACGCCTGTGCTGCCCGATTAACAGCCGCGCCGAATCCGATGTTTTTGCCAAATCGCATTACTTTGATGCGGTTGTCTTTTTTGGCGAGGGTCACGATGGCGTCTTCCCCGCTGTTGTCGGCAATAACGACCAATCCCATCTCCGGCTCTCGGAGTAGAATATCTACCAGCAGTAGAATGAAATCTGCGGTGAAATAATTTACGACAATGGCATTGATCTGCATGCTCCTCTATTTAACTTATGCGTCGTCCTTCTGCCCTGCCATAGGCGATGAAGTGTAGTAGTGGGTTCATACCAGCACTTTTTACGTCCGGATAAGCGTTTAGGTAGTACGCACTGTCGAATATGGAACATGGTTTTCGGCCTTCAAAACCACCGAATTTTACGTAATGCATGACAGGGGACATCCCGCAAGCCGCTACGTCTGGGTTGTTTTGCAAGTAATACGATTTGTCAAACAGCCCGCTTTTGAGGACGGACGACTTCAAGCGGCGTTCATGCACCAATCTTGCCAATTTCCCGAACCCAAGGCTTCGAGGAGTGCTGTTGTGGGGTGTTTCGAGTTGGTGCTCCCGAGCAGGATGAACAATACTATTGGAGCTTTCTTGTAGGATGAAGTCATGGCGGGGTTCTACCCACAGTCCCGCGTTTTTTTCTTGCTGCAACGTTTGAACAAGGGCTAGCTGCTGGTTGAGTGCTGCTGTTTTTTCGCCCAGTTCCGCTTGTAAATTGTTCAATTGGTACTCCAAGGATATTTTTTTTCCCAGCGAAGCAAATAAATGTTGGACAAAAGTATCACGCTGTTCATGCTCCAAAAAATCCAAAAAATCTTTTGGGATGTCCCGCCCTATACAGACAACAGCAAGTCCATATCCATGTAAAAATTCAAAAGAAGGATAAAGATTTTTTATTTCCTCGAAAAGCTTCCAAACTCCAAAGCCATTTTCGCGTACGTTGGAATCATGAAAGATGATCACGCCCGAAGGGCTCATTTTAGGAAGCCAGGTATCGAAGTCATGCCGTACTGAAGCATAGTCGTGCATGCCATCTATGTGTAATAGATCTATCGTTTCATCATTGAAATAAACAAGGGCCTCATCAAAGGTCATCTGCAGTAAATTCGAAAAATGCGCATAGTGTTGGTTGTTTATTTTCAGGGCGTATTGAAAAATATCAGTAGCCGTAGCCGTACCCAACCCAATATCCACACCATACCAAATATCCACACCATAAGCTTTTGTAGAGAGCTTTAACTCAGATATGGCTTGACAAAAGGCAAAGTAAGAGGTGCCATACTGAGTGCCGAGTTCCACTAAGATTCGGGGCCTTAATTTTTCAATTAGGAAAAAAGCGAAGGGCGTATGTTCCGTCCATGCCGTTGTTTTTTCATTGAATCGAACTTCAGAAAATACTAAACTACTAATCTTCATTCTCTAGGGCTTTCAAGGCTTTAAAATAATCAGACTGTGACATCGTGGGTACGGCGACTTCTTTTTTCCAATAAATACCGGTCCAATCAATAAACTGAATACGTTCGGTGATGGCCAACACCTTTCGGTAGTCTTCTACCGCTTTTCGGCAAGCTGGAACCGCCCCCCAATCGTCCACAATACAATAGCCGCCGATCGACAACTTGGGATATAGGTGCATTAAAACATCGATGGTGGATTCATACATGTCGCCATCCAGCCTCAGCAATGAAAGTTGTGTGATGGGGGCTGTGGGCATGGTATCCTTAAACCATCCTTTCAGGAAAACAACCCGATCGTCCAACAGGCCATACTTGCTGAAATTTTGCTGTACATCCTCCAAGGAAACAGACAAGGCAGAATAGCTATGGTGTGTGTCGTTGCGGTCTGCGGGATATGCTAGGTCGTTTGGTTTTGGAAGCCCTTCAAAAGAGTCGGCTACCCACACTTTTTTATCAGGAACATCATAAGCATCCAGTATTTCGCGCATAAAAATACAGGCCCCGCCCCGCCAGGCCCCTGTTTCTATCACATCCCCCGCAACGCCCTTGGCGATAATATCGAGTAAGCAATGTTCAATGTTACTCAATCGCTTGTAACCAATCATCGTTTCCCCGTTCTCTGGCCATATCGTACCGTCAAAAGTAGTACCTGCACAACGCCGCAGTAAATTTGAATCATCAATGATGAGTATAGGATCCAGGTTGTCGGGCAAGTTTGCCCCCAACAAATTTATTTTCATTTTGAACAGCCTGACCTCTAGACTCCTGTCATGACCGACTTGGATGGGCGCTACAAGCCCCCTTTTTTCGTGCCAAGGTCTTTCGTGCTTCATTTTTTCGAACACCACAATGCTGTCATAGAAATGGATCGCGTGCAGGTTGTGGGTAAACCGGGAATGGGGTAGGGCGTTGTTTCGTATATGCCAGGCATGGAGGTGGTCAACCAATGACTTGGCATACTCGATGAAACTATCCTGATTTTTATAGCCTCCACCATAATCTTCCCAATAGGACGTATGGGTGTCTTCACAGAGATAGATGCTGTTCTCGTTCATGTGATCGAACAACATCTCCAGCGTGGTAATCTGTTCGTCCATTCGGTGGCCTCCGTCGTCAATCAGGATGTCAATGGTGGGGATTTTGGAGATTAAATCCTGTAGAAAAACCGGATCAGACTGTGAGCCTATGAAAATTTCTATATTTTCATCTTCGAATTGTTTGCATTCCTGACGTACATCCAGCCCATAAATACGCACATTTGGTCCAAAATATGATTTCCACATTTGTAAACTGCCGCCTTGTGCAACGCCGATCTCCAAGACAACACAGTCTTTTCCGACATATTGTTCAAAATGCCGGTGATAGATATTAAAATAGTGTGGCCATTTGTGGATAACATTTCTTCTGTTGGTCTCAAAATACTGCTCAAGTGGGTTTCTCATTCCGTGTAAATTTATGCCACGCAC
>CAIZLM010000169.1 GCA_903933805.1 uncultured Bacteroidota bacterium
CACCCGCGCTACAGCAGGCACAACGAGTGTTTCCGTTGGTCCATCCAGCCAGGCTGCTACTGCCTCCAACAAGCGATCTTTACAACGGCTGTAATTCAGCACCGTCAACGCTACCCCCTCACTGCGACCCATCAGATCCACAATAGCCTGCACCCCTGCCGGTTTATTGTAAAGGCCAAAATGATCCTCCAAAGATACTCTATGCAATCCATTGCTCTTAATCATTTGTTGCCAATGGGAAACGGCATGGCCCACCGGATCACGGATAAACAGCAGTACTTTCACCCGATCAAACCCGTGCTGTAAGGCGCGCTCCAAGGCTAGTTTTTCTTTCAATATTCCATGAAATATAAATTCAGAGGACAACAACAAAGAACGGTTGTCCGATGGACGATTTGCCGCAAGGGCCGCAATAAATTCCATTTCAGTTTCAAACAAATCCGATGCATTGCCTGAAGTATCCAAGAACGTTTCTGTATTATTCAAACGAACCCCTCTTCCCAATGGATAGTCAATGCCTTGCTCCTTTAACGCGGCATGGCTTAACTGAAGACTCGACTGGATCCAACTGGATCCAGTCTTACCATGTCCAATATGAAGGTATAATGTTGGCATAATACGGTGGTGTCAAAAAGACTCTCATTAAAGTGTGATTAATGATTTGATTGATTGTAAATATTTAATTTTAGACTATGATTTCAATCACACGTCTTGCACAAGACAGGGGCTGAGATACAAGAATACTATTTCCGAGCACCTCCGCCTTGTCTTGAGGAAAACAGTCGAAACCGAACAACTTTCAGCAACCGTACCGGATTGAAAATGAGCTTTATCGCCTTTGATATTTTATTGGAAATATTGTTGGTTTCCAACGCTTCGCCTACACTTTTTGCAATGCGATCAATTTGCTCTTTGTTGAACACCACGTTTTCGATCTCGGGCTCCGGTGGGCAAATATCACATTGGTAGCCCTGTTCTGTTGGTATTCTGGCATTGATATACTCCATAACCGGCAATAATCGCGCCCACATTGATTCCTGGACAGCCAGCGATGGAAGTGTTTTTGATGTTTCAATATTCGGAAGGTAAATACACAAATCACGTGCTATGTGACTGGGAATAGGCCCGGGAATATACCGTTCCAAATGTTGTACCAACAGCAGTTCCGATGGGGTCATGGAACGATTGACCCGCGCCACGGCAGGCACAACAAGTGTTTCCACAGGAACCTCCAGCCAACCGGCTACTTCTTCCAACAACCGGTCTTTGCAACGACTGTAATTCAGCACCGTCAGTTCTAACCCTTCACGCCGGTGCATCAGATCAACCATTGCCTTCACGCCCTCCGGTGTACTGTACCTGCCAAAATACTCTTCCAATAATACTCTATGCAATTCATCGCTCTTAATCAATTGTTGCCATTGAGAAACGGCATGGCCCACCGGGTCACGGATAAACAGCAGTACTTTCACCCGATCAAACCCGTGCTGTAAAGCAAGTTCCAATGCTACGTTATCTTTCCACAGTGCATGAAAAATATATTCAGAAGAAAGCAACAACGAACGGTTGTCCGTCAGACGATTTGCCGAAAGGGCCGCAGTATATTCAGCTTCTGTTTCAAACAACCTATTGGCATTGCCCCCCAACGTATCCAAAAGCGTCTCTGATTTGTCTAAATAGACCCCTTTCCCCAGTGGATAGACAATACCGTGCTCCTTTAACGAAGCATGACTCAACTGAAGGCTCGACTGGATCCAACTGGATCCAGTTTTCCAATGACCAATATGCAAGTATAATGTCGGCATAAAACTGCGGTATTAAAAGTGAGAAACAGGCTATTCGGTATGGCCCAACCGAAAAAAAACGCCACCCTGTCAAATAATCATGCCGGCTGCCACCGTGTTATTCGATCCTTCGTCTATCAAAATAAATGAGCCTGTAACTCGATTTTTGCGATAAGAGTCGTAAAAAATCGGCGCAGTAATTCGCAAGGTTACCCTGGCAAGATCGTTTGCCTGTAAGTCCTGTTGATTTTCCACCCGTTGTAAGGTGTTGATATCCAATTTGTAGGTTATCGCTTTAAGAATAGCCCGCGCATTTTTAGTGGTATGCTGAATGGCAAATTTTGATGCAATGGTTGAGGGCGTGTTTCCAAGCCAACAAATCATGGCTTCTATGTCCTGCGATAGGATGGGCTGGTTGTTCACCCGAACAATCATATCACCACGGCTGATATCAATGTCATCGTCCAGTTCGATGGTGATGGATTGCGGCGCAAAGGCCTCTTCTACCGGACCCTTCGGCGTCAAAATAGATTTTACGGTAGATTGTAACCCCGATGGCAGCACGGTGACATTGTCCTTGATGCGGAGTACGCCACTCGCCAACCTGCCGGCATAGCCCCTGTAATCGTGGTGTGCAACGGTGTTGGGCCGAACAACGGTTTGCACCGGGAGGCGTGTATCCAAGAGGTTGACATCATTGGCAACCTGTACGTTTTCGAGGGTGTACAATAGGGTACCTCCTTGATACCAATCCATTTGGAGGGATCGGTTTACGACATTGTCACCATGCAACGCTGATATCGGGATCAAGTGAAAATCTTGGATATCAAGCTTGGCGGCAAAATCCCTGAAATCACTGACAATTTTTTCAAAAACATCCTGATCATACCCCACCAGATCCATTTTGTTGATGCAAACGATCAGGTGTGGTATCTGCAATAGGGAGGCGATATAGCAGTGTCGAATCGTCTGTTCTACAATGCCCTTTCTGGCGTCAACCAGAATCAAGGCAAGGTTGGAGGTAGAAGCACCGGTTACCATGTTGCGGGTATATTGGACATGGCCAGGAGTATCCGCAATGATAAACTTTCGTTTGGGGGTAGAAAAATATCGGTATGCGACATCTATGGTGATACCCTGTTCACGCTCTTCTCTGAGGCCATCTGTCAGCAACGAAAGGTCTGGCTGAGACAGCCCCCTTCTGTCGCTCACGCGCTTTACCGAGAGGAGTTGGTCTTCGAATACACCTTTGGCATCGTACAAAAGTCTGCCGATCAAGGTACTCTTGCCATCATCAACGCTGCCGGCCGTACAAAAGCGCAACACGTCACTGGAGGAGTTCATTATTTTTTTCATCAGAAATAGCCTTCTCTTTTACGGTCTTCCATGGATGTTTCAGAGCGTTGATCATCTGCTCGGTTGCCCCGTTCTGTTTGTCTGGAGGCAGCCACCTCTCCGATTATTTGTTCCGTTGTACTGGCAGAAGACTCTATTGCACCGGTGATGGTGAGATCCCCGATGGTTCTGAAGCGCACTTGGAGGTTTTCAACGTACTCGGTTTCACGGAGGGTGATGTGTTCAGACATGGCCAAAATGGCGTCACCCCTCCGCACGCAAGCGCGTTCGTGGCTGAAGTACAAGGACGGCAACGGGATGTTTTCCTGCTGGATATACTGCCAGATGTCCAATTCTGTCCAGTTGCTGATGGGGAACACCCGAAAATGCTCACCTATTTGTTTGCGCCCATTGAAGAGGCTCCACAATTCAGGTCGTTGATTCTTGGGATCCCACTGGCCGAACTCATCCCTGTGGGAAAAAAAACGCTCTTTTGCGCGCGATTTTTCTTCATCCCGCCTAGCGCCGCCGAGTGCTGCATCAAATTGGTGTAAGGCCAGGGTATCGAGCAGCGTAACCGTTTGGGCTCTGTTTCGGCTGGCATTCAGGCCTTTTTCTTCCGGCACCTTGCCCTGATTGATGCTGTCCTGGACATACCCTACCAACAGGCGTGCAGACAAGTTACGCACCAAGTTGTCGCGGTATTCAAGCGTTTCAGGAAAATTGTGGCCGGTGTCCACATGCACCAGTGGAAAAGGGATGTTGGCAGGAAAAAAGGCTTTTGCCGCCAGATGGGTGACGACAATAGAATCCTTACCACCCGAAAATAGGATGCAGGGGTTTTGAAACTGTGCAAAGGATTCTCGGATCACATAAATGGATTCAGCCTCGAGTTCTTCCAGGTGAGATAATCTATATTTCTTCATGCAATGCGTTCGAGTATATGTTTGAACAGGCTGTTGGCACAATCATGGATGGCGTGTTCTGCTGTGTGAACGGTGATATCAGGGTGTGCCGGCGGCTCGTATGGACTCCCTACCCCGGTAAAATTGTCTAGTTCCCCGGCAAATGCCTTTTTGTACAAGCCTTTTACATCGCGATCAGCACATACAGCCAGGGGGCATTCCACATAAACTTCCACAACGTCTTCCGATCCGATGATTTGCCTGGCCATCTGTCGGTCGTGTTCGATGGGGGAAATGAGGGATGTAATGACCACGGTACCTGCATCCACAAATAGCTTGGCTATTTCGGCTATTCGTCTGATATTCTCCGTTCTGTCGGATAGGGAAAACCCCAAATCACGGCCGATACCAGATCGGATACTGTCTCCATCTAAAACATAGACTTTGATGGAGGCTTGATGCAACAGTTTTAGCACCTCATTGGCCAAGGTGGATTTGCCGGAACCCGACAATCCGGTCATCCATACCACCAATGACCGGTGGCCATAGCGCGCTTGCCTGTGCGCACGGGTGATTTCAAAAGTGTGCTGAAGCAATATTTTTTCATTTTTCATGGTACATACGACCCATCACTGGGTGAAAAAATGTTCCAAATTCACCATACACCGGGGTTTTGTCGGCGTACTGGAGGTGTCCGCGAGCAACATGCCTGCAGCCCTTGCGCTGCTGGAAAATGCGCGCTCCACGGCATGGGCAAGTGTTCCATCAACCTGTCCGGCCTCTTCCTCGAAATCTGTATCTTTCCAAGACAGTGTTAACAGGGGAAGCATGGCTGCCGTTCGGGCATAAAACATTGAACCTGCCACGAAATTGAGTTGAAGCAATTGCGCATCCTTCAAACCAAGTTGATGACTCAGCCGTTTCACCCTCTCGGCATTTGCGCCGTAATAAAGGCCCATTGGAACAACATGGTTCTCCGGACCCAAAATGCCGATGGATGGAAACACCTCTAGTACCCTTATACTGTTGAATAACTGTTCCGAACCAACCAACTTGTCAAACAAATCATCTTTCCACAATGCTTTTCTGTTGCGATAATTGGAGCGCTTGGTGTGCAGTTTGAGCAGCAAAGGAAAGTCTTCCTTGACTATCTGAGGCAATATTTTTATAAATGGCAAAATATCTCGGCCCCGATTGTCCACCACAAGGATAAAATATTCGAACGAAAATTGCTGCAACAACTGCTCCACAGCAGGCTGCTCGGATATTGGGCAGGTAATAAAAAGTTTTAATGCAGGACGACGACTGGCCTCCAGTCGCTCCAGCAATTCCAGCAAAATATCAGGATAAAAAGCGTGTATGACCACTGCAAGCCGATTGTCTGAACCCGTAGTGGGGGGGGGAGTCGGCACAGCAGCAAGGGTAATTAGGTAGCGGTTCGTCCGTATTTTTTCCCAGAATATTGGCTGCCAGGGCATGGAAAGGGGTTCCGAAAATACCCGCGAAGCCTTCCATTGGTGGTATTGCGGCAACCCATTAAATAGAAAGGAGAAGCCCCCAAAAAGAATACGCTTGAGCGTTTCTTTTTGCGGCCTGTTCAACGGAATGATACGCCAAATGAGGGGTATTTCCGGGACTTCTCGGGCATTTGTTTTCATTGGTTGTTTGCTGGACGCGCCACCAAGTTTTGCAGCATTTTTATCCGATCAATCACATCAGGATACAATTGGGGGTTGGGTATTTGCAACTGCGATTCCAGTGCTTTATCGTATTGCCCCAATTGAAAATAGGCCGCGCCGCAATTGGACAGGATTTCCTTCGACTGCGGCACCACTTTCAAGGCTTTTTGAAAAAATACCAACGATTCTTCGTACCTTTTAAGTTCAAATAAATAATGCCCTTTCAGGGCTTGCAAGCTCATACTTTCGGGAAAAACAGCGAGTGACTTGTCTATGGCCATCAGCGCCTGCTCGGGCTTATTCATTTTTTCATACGCCTCTGCGATGTACTCGCCGTTGTGTCGGGAGTTGACGTCTATCAGCCGAAACGGATGGTGACTGAGCTCCGCTTCTCGGACTACCAGCTCATATTTTTGCGCTTTATTGGCAGAAATCGCGTTTCGAAGGTGAATTTCTTGTTGAATCCCCCAATATCCGTACCAAACAATCGCTATGAATGATACCATAACGGGTATCGCAATCAAAAATGGCCTTGTCAGGGTGACTTTGCGGGATTGAAGTGGGTAGTACAATACAATAAGACCTGCGGACAACAACCCGAGCGATACGGTGTGGTCAATGCGCTCATACGGAAAGGAAAAAGCTGAAATAACCAGGTAAGACACAAGGCCGCCAAGGAGCATCATGGCCAATTTACGGTGGTGCAGGGCCGGGCTATCAGAGATGATGCGCCAAGCCATGTAAAAATTGTAGCCAAAAAAAGACAAGAAGGTCAGGATGCCGAACACCCCTTTTTCCGCAAAAACCCACAAAAAGTCATTGTGTGGCTGGCCCCAATTGACATGGATAATATTGTTAAAGACCCCTCCAATGTAATCGTAGTATTCCAACCTCCAGTTGCCCGGGCCAACTCCCAACCAAAAGTGGTCCTTGATCATGTCCACCGTGCTACGCCAAATACTCAAACGGTGTATGTTGTACTCCGAGGTTGTATCCGTGACAGACCAAATTCTCCCCAGTATGGAAAAGGAGTCCTTCGGCCTGGGCAGGCTAAAAACAAGCGCCAAAGCCCCCAAAAAAAACAACGTAACAACGGCCGCAATATTTCTCCACAAGGGTTTGATACCCAGCTTTTTGTACTGAAAAATTGCGACCACCACCAAGAGCATGACGGCTGCTATGACACCCAACCAAACCGCCCGTGTTTTGAGCAGTAAAATCATCCCCAACACCGCCAAAAGTATTGCACCAAAGGCAAAACGCCAGGCTTTTTTACCGGCGTAAACACCATATCCCAAGAATGGCAGCAGCAACATGAGCGCATTCGAGTACTCATTTTTGTGCAACATGGTGCCATCCACCAGGTAAATAGTGGGGCGATGGTCTGGCAACTCCTTCAGGGTAGAATACAGAACCCGGTCCACATATTGAAAAAAGCCCACTGCCACTGCTATGAGCGCAGCAACCATGACAAACAAGGATATTTTATGTTCCCAACCCGGTGTTTTAATAAGAATAATGGACGCAAATGCGATGGTACTGACAAACAACACGGTTCTCAATACATCGAATACGCCTTCTTGGTACACCGCTGAGAAAAAGAGCGATACCACCGAAACGAGTAAATACGCGAGTAAAATGGGGAAAACAGGATTTCGAAGCACCCCACCCTGCGTACTTGAAAAAAACTTATGCCGAAATACAAAAGCCGCCAATACAAAATAGGACACGCCCATCGCCGTCATCCTGGGCATCAGGTTGAAATCTAACGTCTGTTTCACCTGAAAAAACGGAATAAACAGCAGCAAGAATCCGGAGAACAAATAAAAAATAACGTGCTCCGAGGAAGTAAAAAAGCCTTCCTTTTGTGCTATTTCAGTGCGTTTTTGGGGTTTTGTTTTCATGGTACGAACGTTGTTCAGAAACCTTAGTTGTGTGTGTTTATTGACCTAACTGGTTAGGTGGCACGCTGTCTGGCCCAAAAAGGCCCATTTTCCGCCATACTTCGCATTTTTTTCCGTAGCGCTGCTACGGCCTACAAAAATCCGCTTTGTCTGGCAAAAAATGGCCTCTTTTTTGTCTCAGACGCGACCAGGCTAACCAGTTACTTATAGACATCTAATTCGTAGTTGTTTTCAAACCCTTCCTACCCAAGAAAACCCCTCCCGTTTTATCGGCAGCCTGCGCGGCCTGTAGCCTGCGGCTGCAAGGGCATTACACAGGGCAGGAGCCACGGTGGCCACGCCCACTTCTCCAGCACCTCCCGGTCGCGCATCACTTTTTACGGCATATACTTCAATGGGCGGCACATCATTGAATCGAGCGAGTTCGTATTGGTAAAAACTGTCTTGCACCACGCGGCTGTTTTCAACCGTTATCTCATTTTTGAGTGCCTGTCCGAGGCCAAAAACCGTGCCCCCTTCCATTTGGCTTTTCAAACCATCCGGATTGATGACGACCCCGCAATCTATGGTGGCAACAATTTTGTGAATTCTGAATTTTTTGGGCGCCAACAGTTCAATTTCAATGGCATGGGCGGCATAGGAATCACAGAAAAAAAGGTGCCCGGCAATGCCCAGAAAGTGATTTTTAGGGCGCACATCGGTCCAGCCAATTTTCTCTGCCGCCAATTTCAGGACGCCGGCCAAACGATCCGGCACAACAGTAGAGCCCATCATGGCTTCAAATGGCGGTCGGCCTACGAGCAGGTCCAATCGAAATTGCAGGGGGTCTTTCTTCATTTTTCGGGCAACTTCATCCACAAAGCTCTCCACGGCAAAAACATTTTGTACCGGCTCAACCCCCCTCAACCAACCGCGTTGCAAATTAAAATCAACGGGTGTATAGCCGGTTTTAACGTTCAGAATCCCATACCAAAAATCTTTGTCGGCGCCCCCCAGATTTTCGGCAGGGATTTTATCGGCG
>CAIZLM010000170.1 GCA_903933805.1 uncultured Bacteroidota bacterium
AGACGAAGCAGATTTTTGCAGGCCGTAGCAGCGCTACGGTCAAAAAAATATGCGAAGTATGGCGGAAAACGGGGCTTTTTGGGCCAGACAGGGTGCCACCTAACCAGTTACAAAAGGTGTTCAGTAAACTATATTGAGTGAAATAAGAAGGCAAGACTGAAAAACAGACATGCTGGTGAACACCGGTAATTTTGAATTTCAAGCGTTTGGATCAAACCAAGGTTGAAAAAATCGCTGTGAATTCAAAGCGCACCCCATTCAGTCCAAATATAATTCCGATTAGAGACCCCAAATGGCTGGCTCACCCTATTTTTTTCTGAAAAATACTTTTGTTGGTTTTTTTAAACGAAAATGGGATCGTACCTTTGTCCTCGATTTGAAAAATCCCTTTCCAACAGTGGACATGACAGCTATTCGTAAATATTGGTTTGCCTTCATTATCAGCGGTATCAGCCTCACAGCTTTTGCCCAGCATGGGGAGCCCGAACAACCCCAACAACAAGCAACCGAACAGCACGAGCAATCTGCTGACAACCCGCACGGCGACGTTGCCGATTCCGCCACGCACGGCACGTGTGGCCATCCTATTGATGAAGAAACCGTTGGGGAATACAATGCTGGTGACGTAGCGGTTCACCACATTGCCGATGCAAATGCCGTTCATATTTTTGGTGATCTGTACCTGCACCTACCTTGTTTTCTGTATGCTCCAGGCCACGGCTGGACGGTCACCACCACTTCCGCCTTCAATCCGCACCACCATGGAAGCGGTGAAGTTTCAAAAGATGGTTATGTATTGGTGCACGGCAGTGTCTTGCGCTTGAAAGACGAAGCCCTATTTTCTGCCGAACAAAAAATTGATGGTTACACCCACAAGGAAGTGATCGTTGACGGCAAAACCATCACCGCTTACGCCGCGCTCATCAATGGTGCCTGCGAACCACTCGATCCCAAGAGTTCCTTGGACGGCGGTCTGATTGGAGGTGGCATCACCAGTTTCTACGACTTTTCGATCACGCGCAACGTTTTCACCATGTTGCTGACGTGTTTCTTGTTGTTCATTGCTTTCCGCGCTGCTGCTACTGCCGCCAAGCGGACAGAGGGCAAAGCACCGAAAGGCTTACAAAACTTTTTGGAGCCCTTTTATACGTTCATTCGCGACGATGTTGCGAAGCCAGCTATTGGTCCGAAGTATGAAAAATACATGCCCTTTTTGTTGTCGGCGTTCTTTTTTATCCTTGGTTTGAACCTGATTGGGCAGATTCCTTTTTTTCCGGGCAGTGCCAATGTGACGGGTAATATTTCCATTACCATCGTACTGGCCATGATGACGTTTGTTTTGATGTTGCTCAGTTCGAACAAGCACTTTTGGGAACACGTGCTTTGGATGCCAGGCGTACCAGGATGGGTTAAGATTGTACTGACACCTGTTGAGATATTGGGGTTATTCCTCAAGCCATTCACGTTGATTCTGCGACTTTTTGCAAACATCACCGCAGGTCACATTGTAATCATGTGTTTTGTTGGCTTGATTTTCATATTTGGCAAAGCGGGTACGAGCATGGGCGGTTCCATAGCAGGCATTTTGGCTGCTACGCCGTTAACCTTGTTTATGATGGCATTGGAGTTGCTGGTTGCTTTTTTGCAGGCCTTCATTTTTGTCATGTTGTCGGCAACGTATTTTGGCATGGCGTTGGAAGAGCCTCATGGCGATAAGCACTAATTTTTTGGTCAAAAACGCAGTGTTGGTGTTGTTTGGCCACCATGTAATGATTTCATAATTTTACTTTTAAATTCATATTCAACATGAGTTACGCAGCAATTGGAGCAGGATTGGCCGCCATCGGCGCAGCTATCGGAGTAGGTACTATTGGTGGTAAAGCCGTAGAAGCTATTGCCCGTCAGCCCGAAGCAGTAGGTGACATCCGTGCTAACATGATCCTGACAGCCGCACTCGTTGAGGGCGCTGCGCTGGTGGCAATGGTATTGTCTTTCTTCGTAAAGGCAGCAGGCTAGAAAAGCTCACCGGGTTATGGCGAAGCGGTTGGCGACGCCAACCCGGATTTTTAAAATTTCTCATTCACCTACTATAAATTCATCTTTTACGATGTTGTTCCTAGCAGATTTCTCCGTCATAAAGCCCGATCCGGGTTTGCTCATTTGGACGACGATCATATTCGGCATTTTTTGGTTTCTCATGAGCCGTTTTGCTTTCAAGCCAATTGGCGAAAGCTTAAAAAAGCGTGAAGTTGACATACAGAACTCACTCGACGAGGCAAAACGCGCCCGCGAAGAGATGTCAAACGTTCAAGCTGAAAACGAAAAACTGCTCATTCAAGCCCGTGAAGAGCGCTCTGCTATTCTAAAAGAAGCAAAAGAAGCAAAAGAAGAGATCATCGCAGAAGCAAAAGAACGCGCCCACGTTGAATACAAACGGAAAGTGGAAAGTGCTATCCAAGATATCGAAAACCAAAAAATGGCTGCTATGGTTGCACTAAAAAACCAGGCCGGCCAAATGGCGATTGAAATTGCTGAAAAACTGCTCCGCAAAGAATTGGCCAACAAAGCCGATCAGGATGCGTACGCAAAATCACTTGCAGAAAGCATTAATCTCAACTAAAAACGGAAAATAAAGGTACCTTGGGGTAAGGCATTTCGGCCAAAAATCAAGGTGTTTTGTATTCCGAATTCGCCATTCCGAATTCAATATGAGTGTAACCAGAATTGCAACCCGCTACGCAAAGTCCCTGATGGAACTTGCACAGGAGCAAGGCAAATTGACGCAGGTAAGCGCTGACGTCATCACGTTGAGTGAGGCAGTTCGCAACCGCGACCTCTACTTGATGCTGAAAAGCCCCATCATCCATGGCGACAAAAAAATCGCCGTGCTCGAGGCTATTTTCAAGGGCAAGTTTGATGTCTTGACCATGGCATACCTTGAATTGCTTGTCAACAAAGGACGGGAAGCGTACCTCCCTGAAATTTCCGCTGAATTCGCCAGTCAATACAAGGCGTTTCGTAAAATAACCTCCATCACCGTCATTACTGCCGCTGAAATGAGTGACGCTGTGTTGGCCGAATTAAAGGCAAAGTTGATCGCCAGTGATGTTACGTCAGACAATTTGGAGATTGTAACCCAAGTCGATCCAGAACTGATCGGCGGCTTTGTACTCCAGTTTGACAACAAACGCTACGATGCTTCGATCGCCCACAAATTGGACGAGCTCCGTTCGGCTTTCTCAAAAAACCTTTACATCAAAGAATTCTAAAATACTTGACTAGATTTTTGTTGATTCGTTGAGTTCATCAGCGATTTGACGAAGGGATCGAATCAACACATCAATATTAAGTCAAATCAACATCCAATAAAATGGCAGACGTTAGACCGGAAGAAATCTCCGCGATATTGAAACAGCAACTTGCCGGCTTCGGGGCACAAACAAACCTAGAAGAAGTAGGCACTGTACTGCAAGTGGGCGACGGTATCGCCCGCATTTACGGCCTCAACCGCGCACAGTCAGGCGAACTCATCGAATTTGAAAATGGTGTACGCGCCATTGTCCTCAACTTGGAAGAAGACAATGTGGGTGCGGTACTCATGGGATCGTCCGATGGAATCCACGAAGGCTCTGTCGTCAAACGCACCGGCCAAATTGCCTCCATCGAAGTGGGCGAAGGCTTCGCCGGTCGTGTGGTCAACACGCTCGGTCAGCCCATTGATGGCAAAGGCCCCATTACCGGTATAAAATACGAAATGGCCCTGGAACGCAAAGCTCCAGGTGTTATTTACCGCCAACCGGTAAACGAACCACTTCAAACGGGTATCAAAGCCATTGACTCCATGATTCCCATTGGCCGTGGCCAGCGTGAATTGATCATTGGTGACCGTCAGATCGGCAAAACAGCCATCGCCGTGGATACCATTATCAACCAAAAGGAGTTTTACGACCGCGGTGAACCCGTTTACTGTGTGTATGTAGCCTGTGGCCAAAAAGCCTCTACCGTTGCTACTGTGGCCCGAACCCTAGAGGAATACGGCGCTATGGCTTACACGGTTATCGTGGCCTCTTCTGCTGCCGACCCTGCCCCACTCCAGTTTTATGCACCCTTTGCTGGCGCAGCCATCGGAGAGTTTTTCCGCGATACCGGCCGCCCAGCCCTCATCATTTATGATGACTTGTCCAAACAAGCGGTCGCCTACCGCGAAGCATCCTTGTTGCTCCGCCGTCCTCCAGGTCGTGAAGCCTACCCTGGTGACGTATTTTACCTGCACAGCCGACTCCTCGAACGTGCCGCTAAGATCAATGCCAACGATGATATCGCTCAAGCCATGAACAACCTCCCTGAAAGCCTCGTGAAAGCGGGTCTGATCAAAGGTGGTGGATCACTGACGGCACTGCCCATCATTGAGACCCAAGCAGGTGACGTATCCGCCTATATCCCAACCAATGTAATTTCGATTACTGATGGTCAGATATTCTTGGAATCGAACCTGTTCAACGCCGGTGTTCGCCCTGCCATCAACGTCGGTATTTCTGTAAGCCGTGTTGGTGGTAATGCCCAAATCAAATCTATGAAGAAAATCGCCGGTACCCTGAAGCTTGACCAAGCTCAATACCGCGAATTGGAAGCATTCTCCAAATTTGGCTCCGACCTGGATGCCGCCACACAAGCCGTTCTGGCCAAAGGTGCGCGCAACGTAGAAATACTCAAACAATCGCAATATAGCCCTGTTTCTGTAGAAAAGCAGGTTGCCATCATTTATCTGGGGACCAACAACCTGCTCCGTGATGTGCCCCTCGAAAAGGTGCGTGAATTCGAGGAGTTGTTCCTGGAACGCATGGAAAACAAACTGCCGGATGTGCTGGAAGAATTCCGAAAAGGCAAACTTGAGGATGCCAGCATCAGCAAAATGAAAGATCTGGCAGCAGACTTGGCCGGACAGTATCGGAAAATTTAATTCGATGATGGGGTAAAGTGGTAGTTTATGTGCCGCTTTACCCCGTCATCCTCGTTATCACTTTATTACATTCCAAAAAAAATGGCGGGCGGTTTAAAAGAAGTACGCGAACGGATTAAGTCGGTTAACAATACCCAGCAGATTACGAAAGCCATGAAAATGGTTTCTGCGGCCAAGTTGCGGAGAGCGCAAAATGCCATCATACAGGTACGGCCTTATGCTGAACGCCTGAATCGTATGCTGTCGAATATCCTTTCCAATCTTGATGGCGATGCATCCACGAGTTTTGGAAAAGCACGGGAAGTGAAAAACACCTTAATTGTGGTTGTTACTTCCAACAGGGGCCTCTGCGGCGCTTTTAA
Organism: uncultured Bacteroidota bacterium; assembly: GCA_903933805.1. GTDB lineage: Bacteria > Bacteroidota > Bacteroidia > Chitinophagales > Saprospiraceae > M3007. Next base: position 5,323 of record CAIZLM010000170.1, read on the forward strand.
CACCAATATTTGCAAAGAAGCCGCAGCGTTGATTCAACGAAAGTATGATAAGCAACGCAAGGATGGTAAGTTGACTGTCCTGTTTATCGGAAAAAAAGGGTCTGAATGGTTTAAGCGCCGCTACCGTGATATTAATTTCATCACAGACTATATTGCTGTGTACGAAAACCCTGCATACGAAAATGTTTGTCAGGTATCCAGCAAATTGATGGACGAATTTTCGACCGGGAAATACGACTCCATTGAAGTGGTGTACGGGCGATTCAAAAATGCTGCTACCACTTTCCCCACCGCCGAACAATGGCTTCCTGTACCAAAACTGGAAGTTCCAGCCGGCGCCAAACAGAAAAAAGCTGATTACCTTTTTGAACCCGACCAACAGCAACTGTTGGAGCATTTGGTGCCCAGTATTCTCCAACTGTCGTTCCACAAAAGTCTGCTCGATACCCAAGCTTCTGAGCATGGTGCCCGTATGACCTCGATGGATAAAGCGACAGAAAACGCGGAAGAACTGCTCAAGGCGTTGAAAATAAATTACAACAAAGCTCGCCAAGAGGCCATTACCACAGAATTGGGCGAGATCGTCAGCGGTGCTGCCGCGCTGGAGTCATAAGATAGGTTTGCCGACGGTTTACGTGGTAATCGAATGCACATTACATTCGATTACTTACCCCATCGTCTGCAAACTTCCTCCAGTATCGGAGGGCCAAAGACAATAATACCCACCACGACGGCACCCATGGCAGCAATCAACACGGCTGCTGCTGCCGCGTCTTTTGCTTTTCCAGCCAAAGGATGGTATTCCGGTGACACCAAATCGCAGCAGTATTCCACAGCAGTATTGAGCGCTTCCAGTCCAAGTACCAATGCCATACAGATGACAACAGCGATCCAATCTGCCTTAGAAATGTGGTAGTAAAATCCACCGATGGTAACCAAAGCGGAAACAAACAGGTGTATGCGCACGTTTGGCTGTGTTTTCAACATGTCCGAAAGGCCATTCACGGCATATTGAATACTCCTAATTCTCTGTTGAATGCTCATTTTTAAAAGGGCTGGTCATTTCCAAGCTATCCGCAGCAGGCGATATTTCAAAGGTATTCAATACAGCCCTATCATAAATGGGCTTTATTTCCAAACGAAAAAAACAAATCGCCGCACAGCATCCCATACAAACGAACATTAGGCGAGCGCGGTTGACAAGAAAAAATAACAGCCCCAAGAGCAAATAACCCAAACAAACAAAAACAACACTTCCCGCCCAAGAGCGCATCAGCGGATTAGGGGCCGGGAAAATACATACAATCGTACCCGACAAGAGCAAAAAAGTGGCCAGTTGCCTCGTACGCCTTCGATCTAAAAAAATTTTTTTCATCTTGTCACAAAGTTACATTGCATAGCATAATAAATCGTGCTTGAATTTTTCAAAAATTGAAGTTACCTTTGCGCTCCATTAAAAGTTAATCGCCTTCTGCGGATTTTGTTGACTTCTTCAGGAGTATAATGTTTGTTCTTGTTCTATTGAAATTATTGGAGAGATGTCCGAGTGGTTTAAGGAGCACGCCTGGAAAGTGTGTATACGCCAAAAGCGTATCCGGGGTTCGAATCCCCGTCTCTCCGCCACACGCACTCAGTTCCTGCGGGAATTGAGTGCGTTCTAAATATTATTACCCATACGTTGGGTGAATTACGCAGCATTAATTTTAGGGATTTGTTTTTTGGGCACCTTCGCCGTTGAAATCCCTTAACGTTAGCAGGAGAGATGGCAGAGTTGGTTTAATGCACCTGATTCGAAATCAGACGTACCTTCACCGGTACCGGGGGTTCGAATCCCTCTCTCTCCGCAGACAGATTGTCTAAAACAGTCTAAAAGCGTGTAAAATCAAGGTTTTGCACGCTTTTTTTATGTTCTTCAAATTCTAAAAAAGTCTAGGTTTGTCTATACTTTTGGTTTCTTAGCGGGTTTCTTTTTTTTGAAGCCAAAAAAGAAACCAAGCAAGTAGACGCTAATAGACATAATAAGACTGAAAAACAATGAGTTAGGCGGCTATTTTCCTCTTTGGAAACGTACATTTGTAAAACATTTAAAGGGGGGCACAACGTAAAAAATTAGTGCCAAATGTCGTCAAGTCAAAAATCAAACTTCTCGCTGGTTGTTTACATCAGCAGAACAAAAGCAAAAAAGAACGGTGAAGTTCCCGTTCTCATGAAAATCAACATCAATGGAGAACGTGTTGTTATGCAGCTCCAGCGAAGCATTCATCCCAAAGACTGGGATTCTAAACGCGCCAAAGTAATTGGTCGCTCTCACGAAGCTCGTGAATTCAATGATTACATTGATTCCGTGATCACCCGAACTCGCCAAAAGTACAGCGAGCTTATTACCATGCACGATACCGTTTCTCCGCAACTTTTGCGAGATGCGGTACTCGGAGTAAACACAGCAAAAGCCAAAATGATTATTGAAATTTGGGAAGACCACATTGAGGGACTTCGCAAATTAATTGGAAAGGAAAGCACCTATGCAACTTGCCAAAAGTACAATGCCGCCAAAAATCATTTCTCCAATTTCCTTAGAATTAAATACAAAGTAAGCGATGTGCCGATTAAATCTATCGACCATTACATGGTTACTGAATTTGGTATGTATTTGAAAACGGAAAAGGGTTGCAGTTTTAACACAACCAACAAGTTTCTGCAAAATCTTAAAAGGATTACGTATCGTTGTCTTCGTCATGGATGGATATTAAAGGATCCATTTGCAGGAATCAGTCTAACTATGAAAGAAGTTGACCGTCCCTACCTTACCGAGGATGAATTGAAATCAATCATGGAGTAC
>CAIZLM010000171.1 GCA_903933805.1 uncultured Bacteroidota bacterium
GGTGCGATGTCAATACAATAGACATTTGTTTGCCAGGTAACCTCCTGCAAACCATCGGTATCAAAGGTCTGTTTTGGTCCCACGAAAGTCCAGCCTCCGCCCCTGTTTTCAGATGTTGTGGAGCCATGTACTGCTCGCACCCGCGCTGTTCGGGCGACCGATTCCAGTTCATCCAGTGCTGCAACCGTAGGTTCATGGATGAAGCCATCGGCCTGTACCAGTGGCCTTGCCCAATGGAGCCATCTTTTGAAATACTGGGTGTAAGTATTCTTTTTAAAGGGTTGTAGTTCAAAATACGCCGCATAAGCCTTTTGGACCTGCAGCACATTGGGATGATCATCCACCATCATTTTCACCCAATCGGGGGCATCGGGGGCCACAAAGAGAGGGCCTGGTTTTTGTTGCCCAAACAGCAGGATGGGGGCACAAATTAAGAGCAGGGTTGCGAACTGTTTCATAGAACAAGCGACTATTTGTCTGCAAACATCGAAAAAAGGGCTTGAAAAAAACGTATTTTTTTAGTAACTGGTTAGCGTGGTCGCGTCTGAGACAAAAAAGTGGCCATTTTTCGCCAGATGAAGCGGATTTTTGACGTCCGTAGCAGCGGCTACGGTCAAAAAAACGGGAGAAGTAGGACGGAAAATGGACCTTTTTGGGCCAGACAGCGTGCCACCTAACCATTGCTTTTTAAGAGTATCGTTGAAACAACCCGGTAGTATTCGCCAAATGACAACCCAAGACAATCAAATCTAAGATGTAGTACTGAGGGTACATATTAGACGCCTCATGAGAAAAAAGTTTCTGCTTACCTTGCGGCGCCGAACAACCCAATCGGCCAAAAAGAATGGATTCACTCACACAAATAGTATTGGGCGCTGCCTGCGGAGAGGCCGTAGCGGGGAAAAAAATGGGGAATCGTGCGATGCTGTGGGGCGCCATTGGCGGTACAATACCAGATTTGGATGTATTTGCGTCCTTTTTCAGCGATGAGATCACCAGTACCTCCTTTCACCGGGGCTTCATGCACTCTTTTTTGTTTGCTGCGCTGGCTCCATGGATATTGGCATGGTTGGCACAAAAATTTTACGGTGAAAACATCCACCGAAAGCGGCATTACAAAGCTGCTGCTATGGCAACTTGGCTGATCTTCTACCTTGTTGCGGCGGCGGGCATCAATTTCATCCCCGTCATGTTGGGAGAGGGATGGAGCGTGTACATCATGCTACCCACCATACTCCTAGGCGCTCGTTTCGCCTGGCGGCTTTGGCTTGATTACTGGCAACGCGACCAATCTGTGGTAGACACATCCTTTCGAACTTGGGTGGCCCTGTTTTTTTGGAGCATCTTCACCCATCCGATATTGGATTGCTTCACCAGTTGGGGCACCCAAATATTACAGCCCTTCAGCGACCTGCGGGTACAGTGGTGTACCGTTTCTGTGGTAGATCCGATTGCCACCCTTCCCTTTCTGATATTGCTGGCCGTGGCGTCGAGGTTTGCGATGGGAAACCGGCTGCGGGCCGTTTGGAATTGGATTGGACTGACCTGGTTCTGTGGATACCTATTGTGTTACACCACCTGGCACAAAGCTGTTGCAACAGACATCTTCCACCAATCATTTCACGCCAAAAATATAGACTACGGGCGACTTTATACCAACCCAACCATCTTCAACAATATCGCCTGGACAGGCATTTCAGAAGGAGACACGGCCTATTATTATGGAATTTACAGCTTCAACGACCGCGAGCCCATCGTCAGCAGGGTATCCACCATTCCAAAAAACCACGAACTACTCCGCCACATTCCCGCCGAAGATCGGGCACTGCATTTTTTGCGTTGGTTTTCCGATGGCTACTACAACGTCATTCCCTACCACGGCGATACCCTACAGGTCAACGATTTGCGGTTTGGCCTCATGGGCGACTCCCTCGTCGGCAACAACTACATATTTCCATTCCTCCTCTTCAAAAACAAACAAGGCGAATGGGATGTCAAAGTCAATAACCGCAACCAGCGCAACCTCGAAGCAAACAAACGCTCTTTCGCTCAACTCTGGAAGCGCATCACAGGATCACAATGAACCCATACAGCGCAAGCAGCTACCAGCGCTGTAGCGTCGCCAGAAACCCATACTTTGCCGTGAAACCCTCTTATTATGTTACAGCGAACCATCACAGCCATCTTCTTTTCAGCAGCCATGATTGGCGGTATCTTTTGTGGGAAGTACACTTTTTTCTTACTCTTTGGGTGTATCACAGCAGGTAGCCTCTGGGAGCTATTTGGGCTACTTTTCCACGAAGATCGCTATCTCTTCACAAGAAGAACAGCCGGTACACTTTGGGCGCTGTCTCCTTTCTTGCTGTTGGGTGGCAGTGCCCTTGGGTATTGGGGAGGCTCTGCGGCCTTTTCTGGCATCATTGCCATCATATTCTCCGCGGCGCCATTCTTTATTCTCGAGCTTTTTCTACACCCCGAGCGGCCCTTTGACAACGTTGGCCGCTACCTGTTGGGCATGGCTTACCTTGGCATACCCTTCTGCCTGCTCGTGTACCTCTCGATGCCCCTTGGAGAATTTTTCACCAGCGGCGACTACAGCCCCTGGCGCGTATTTGGACTGCTAGCCCTCGTGTGGACCAACGATACCATGGCCTACCTGATCGGATCAACACTGGGTAAGCGAAAACTGCTCGAGCGCATTTCTCCCAAAAAAACCTGGGAAGGTTTCATAGGTGGCGGAATTTGCACCGCGCTACTGGCTTGGGGCGTCTCCGGGTACTTGGATGCATTCACCCCTACTCAATGGGTGGGCTTAGCGGTCGTAGCCACCATTTTCGGCACGCTTGGTGATCTCGTAGAAAGCATGCTCAAGCGCAGCGTCGGCATCAAAGATTCCGGCAGCTTGCTACCAGGCCACGGAGGCCTACTCGACCGCTTCGATGCCTTCATTTTTGCCATCCCGTTTTACTGGCTGGCGCTCATCATCTTGTAACAAACCACGGTCCGATAAATACCTGTCACGGAGTACCCCCACATGGTGCAAGTGGTGTCCAATGATGATAAAAAAATAGGCCCGTACCGACACCTTCCAATTGCTGGCCGTGCCACAGAACTGCGACTGCTGCTCGGTGCATTGTTGGCACAAATAAATTGTATTGTCCCGCACAGCTTTCCACTCCTGTAGCAATTCACCGATGGTACGACCAGAGACGTTTACTTGCTCCATCCAAAAATCTTGGTTGAAGCCAGGAAGACCCATGTGATCACCGCGCATAAACGACAGTGTACGGTACGCAAATACCCTTTCCGTGTCGATCAGGTGGACCAACATTTGTTTGACCGTCCATTTATCGGTAGCATACGAAAAATCGCCCACATTTGACGGCAGAGAACCCAGTAGTTGTCGGGTATCCTTGAACGATTTTTTCAGCAAACCCTGCACCGTTCCCCGAGGCGGCACCAATTTCAAATACGCTTCGTGAAAGGGCGCGTATTCTCCCTTTTTTGGTCTTTTCATCTGTATAACTAGGATAGGATAGTTCTGGCAAAGTTATCATTCCATGCTGCGGCTTAGTGTACCTTTGGCAGAGAAAAAACTTATTTTGCCAACAACACTCTATCTCATTCCAACGCCAATTGCAGAAAACACCCTGCATACCCTCCCTGCCTACGCCACAGCTATCGTGCGAGAACTTGATGTATTCATTGTTGAACGGGCCAAAACAGCTCGCCACTTTGTCAAATCATTGCTTCCTCCAATACCCCTACAACAAATGACCTTTACAGAAATTGGAGAACATCCGCCGCTCACAGAAGCAGAAAACACTTTTTTTGAGGCCGTTAAAGCAGGCAAAAATATTGGCTTACTCTCCGAAGCTGGTTGTCCGGGTGTCGCAGATCCAGGCGCCGCGATCGTAGCCCTGGCGCATCGGGAAGGGGTGAAAGTGGTGCCCTTGGTTGGCCCCTCCTCCCTATTGCTGGCCCTCATGGCATCAGGTATGAACGGCCAACGATTCACCTTTCACGGTTATCTACCCGCCAAACGCCCTGAACTCGCCAAAGAATTGAGGCGCCTGGAAAACCTAGCAAGACAAAACGACCAAACCCAAATGTTCATTGAAACCCCCTACCGCGCGCAAATGGTCGTCGAAGTAGCCCTGGAAACCTTGCAAGCAGATACAATTTTTGGCGTGGCACAGGACATCACCGGTGCTGCCGAAAATATCCGTTCCCTGCCCGTCGGTACTTGGAAAAAACAAAAAATAGCCGCCTTGGATAAATTACCGGCAATTTTTCTGGTGTACCGAAAAGGTGGATAAAACATTGAACTTCTGTAAAAAATTAGGTGGCAAACTGCCCCCCCCCAAGGCCCACCTTTTCCAGATTTTTTTCTCTCAAACATCCACAAACTGCAACCATTTTTCACAAAAAAGTGTTCTGGATGGTCTGCTGCAATTTAAACACTCCTCCCAATGTCGCTGAGCTCCTCCTTCGAAGAAATTATTCAAAAACGCAGATCCAATAGACATTTTGATCCTGCCATACCAGTACCCGACGAGGTCATTCAGAAAAGTTTGGAAAGGGCTATTTTGTCTCCCAACAGCAGCAATATGCAACTCTGGGAGTTTTATTGGATAAAATCGCCAGAAGAAAAAGCAAAATACCAAGCGCTTTGTTTGGGGCAATCCGCCGCAAGAACAGCCCAACAATTGGTGGTTTTTGTGACACGCCGTGACCTGTGGAAAAACAGAGCCCAGTGGAACCTAGATTTGGTACAAAAAGATATTCAAGGAGAACCGACCAAACGACAAAAAAGAGGGTTGGACTACTACAAAAAAATCATGCCCCTGGCCTACCGTACCGATTTTTTTGGCGTCATGAGCCTTGTCAGAAAAAGTATCTGCTTCCTGATTGGACTGAAAAAGCCTTTTGTCCGAATAGGTGGAAAAGCAGAAATTCGAATCGTGGCGCACAAATCCTGCGCATTGGCCGCACAAACTTTCATGCTTTCCATTGCCGCAGAAGGTTTTGACAGTTGTCCTATGGAAGGTTTTGACGCACATCGTGTGAAAAAAGCACTGAAACTCCCGGCTGGAGCAGAAATAAATATGATTGTCGCTGTCGGTAAAGGAACGCCGGAAGGGCAGTGGGGACCGCGCTACAGGGTGCCTTACGAAGAAGTAGTATTCGTCCGCTAATATGGAAATTTGATCTCCAAACCCGGTGGTCTCCAACACCACCCCCAAGCTTATGCGAAAAAAAGTGGTATAAAAACTGCTTTGATTCCTACGCCAATCGCATACCTTAGCACCGTCCTTTACCAGTACAACCGCCACGCTACGCTTCCCCCCCGAACTCCTGGGCCTCACCCCTGCGGCCAATGCTCTGCTTTGTACTCGTTCGTTCTACCTTCTATATTTTTACATCTTTGCATGAAAACTCGCAATATTTTCCTAGCACTCCTTGTCGCACTCCTCGGCATTTGGTACTTCGCCTCCAAAACCAATCATTCCTCCCAATACAGCAACCGCCCCAATGACCCTTGGGTGTTTCGTTCCGTGCTCGACAAGCAACCCCGTATGATCACCTTCGCCCTGAACGATAACCTGTGGGTATCTTATTCCACCGACTCTTGCTCTCTATACAAAGCCTGGTCCGGTGCCACGGATTTCACAGGCGCCGTGTACAACATGCGCCACGGACCCCAACCCATGAGCGTTGGCGCCGCCTGGTTTGAAAACAAATACAAACAACCCTGGTCCGTTACCCTCAGCGGAAAAACAGAACAACCGCGTACTGACTACAAGGGGCACCGGTACACCCACGAGGGCCAAGCCGAAATCATGTACGACCTGGTCTTGGAAAATGGCCAGCGTATCCGCATCAACGAACGCCCTGAATACCTCGAACACAACCAACAACATGGTTTCGAACGCTCCTTCTCCATCGAAAACGCACCGGCAGGAGCCGTCATTGAACTCAAAACAAATGTAGCATCCATCACCGTACCTGCCAATGTGCAAACCGACGGCTCTTGGAAACAAACGGCAGAACAACCGCTGGAATCAAATACAGGGCTCTCCGCCATCAGCGTGGACGGAACGCTCACGCTCAAACCCACGGGCACCACACATTTTACAGCCATGTTTGTCAACCAACCCCTCATCCCAAACCCCTTCGACGCCCTGCGCGAAGCCAGTGATGAAGGAGAATCAACCGGAAAAGCCATCAGCCCCGGTGAAAAAGTAATGGCCAAAAGTGACTGCCGTACCTGCCACAACCCGCAAGAAAAAACGGTCGGCCCAAGCTATAAACAAATCGCTGAACGCTATAAAAACACCCCCGAAAACCTCGAAATGCTCGCCCAAAAAGTCATGAAAGGCGGTTCAGGGGTCTGGGGTATCGCAGCAATGAGCGCTCACCCCGACCTGCAGCCAGAAGACGCCAAAGCCATGGTCGCCTACGTTATGTCACTCGACGAGGGCGAAGACAACGGTCAAGGGGGAACAACCTCTAAAAAACTCACCGATATCCCCAACGACCAATGGCTTAAACCGAACAATATCGTTGAAGAAAACACCCTGACTCCGGGGCTTATGGTCAAATTGTGGGTTTCCAACAAAAATCTGGATAAACTCAGTGACCTGCCAACCGAAACAAAACCCGCCATGCTGGCCACCGCCGGAAAAGTGGAAGCATCCGCCCAGGATTTCGGCGACCTCAAAGACAACTTTGGCCTGCACGCCTCAGGGTACCTCTTCTTGGAAAAAGACGACAACATCGTGTTCCAATTGAGCAGCGATGATGGTAGTAAACTGTGGATAGACGATCAACTTATTGTTGACAACGATGGCCCTCATGGTATGGCGCCCAAAGAAGCAGAAATCGCCCTTCGAGCCGGATATCACCCCCTTCGTATTGCTTATTTCCAAGGCGGCGGCGGACGTGGTATCGAACTGAAATGGGCGCGTTTTGGCGACACCGACTTTACCATCGTTCCAGAAAGCAATTTTTTTCACAATAAGTCGGAAGACCAACCGGGAATGTCTGCTATGTCGAAAACAACCAATGCCATTCCCGGAGATGGCGCACCGTTGCAGGAGGTACACCCCGCCTACGACCTCACACAGGCGCGACCCGAAACTTTTTTACCCAAAGTGGCCGGGATGGATTTTCTGCCTGATGGCCGTTTGGTCGTGTCTACTTGGGATGCCATGGGCGCAGTGTACATCCTCAGTGGTGTGGAAAGCGGTGACCCAAAAAAGATAACGGTGAAACGCATCGCACAGGGACTGGCGGAACCACTGGGGGTAAAAGTGGTCGATGGCATCATCTATGTTCTTCAAAAACAAGAACTTACCAAGCTGGTGGACACCAATGGCGATGATGTGATAGACGAATACCAGTGCTTCGCCAAAGGCTGGCGGGCTTCCGCAAACTTTCATGAATTTGCCTTCGGACTCGCGTTCAAAGACGGATTCTTCTATGCCGCGCTGGCGACAGCCATCAACCCCGGCGGAGCCAGTACGAGACCCCAGATACTCGACCGCGGCAAAGTGTTGAAAATCAGTGCAAAAGATGGGAGTGTAGAGTTTGTTGCACGGGGACTCCGCACGCCGGATGGGGTCGGCATCGGCCCTGATGGTGAGGTATTCGTCGCCGACAACCAAGGCGACTGGCTGCCATCCTCCAAAATATTACACGTAAAACCCGGCGCCTTTTACAACTCTTTTTCTGTTGACAGTGCTGCCGTGGCGCAATTGCCCATCACCCAACCCGTCGTGTGGCTCCCCCAAGATGAAATTGGCAACTCCCCCACACAACCCATCGTTCTAAACGATGGCCCTTACAAAAACCAACTGCTCCATGGCGATGTCTGCTACGGTGGTTTGCAACGGGTGTTCATGGAAAAAGTAAACGGCGATTACCAAGGCTGTGTTTTCCGCTTTTCACAAGGCTTTGAAGGCGCCACACACCGCCTCGTCTGGGGCCCCGACGGCGCATTGTACATGGGCATGATTGGCAACCCAGGCAACTGGAGCCAACAAGAAAAACTTTGGTATGGGCTGCAACGTATGAAATACAACGGTAATTCTGTGTTTGAAATGCTGGCCATCCGAGCCAAAACCAACGGCATGGAAATCGAATTCACAGAACCACTGCGCGACGGCGACGGCTGGAACGTTCAGCAATATGGCGTGAAACAATGGTGGTATAAACCCACCGCTCAATACGGTGGACCAAAAATGGACGAAGAAGCCATGACGGTTAAATCCGCCACCGTTTCTGCCGACCGCAAAAAAGTGTTCCTTGAAATTCCCGGGCTGAAACCACAACACGTCGTCCATGTTCAACTTCAAAACATCCCTCTTTCCGAGCTCAACCACGAAATATGGACCACCGAAGGCTGGTACACTTTGAATGCCATTCCTGCCGAAGACAATGGCACGATCGGTTCAGCACCCACTCCAACACAAACACCTGACAACACCCTCAGCGAAAAAGAACAGAAAGACGGCTGGCAACTGCTTTTTGATGGCCAAAATATCACCGGTTGGCACAACTATGGCAAGACGACCATCGGCAAATCATGGATCATCGACGAAAACTCCATACACCTCGACGCCAAAGCAAACCCTGATGGCGGCTGGCAAGCACCCGATGGTGGCGACATCGTCACCGCGGAAGAATACGGCGATTTTGAACTGTCTATAGACTGGAAAATTGGAGCCTGCGGTAACTCAGGTATCATCTACCACATCGTTGAAGATCCCGCTAAATACGATTATGTCTGGAAAACAGGACCTGAAATGCAGGTGCTTGACAATGCCTGTCACCCAGACTCCAAATTTCCCAAACACCGCGCAGGCGACCTGTACGACCTTGTAGCCTGTAAATACGAAACCGTGAAAGCCGGCGGAGAATGGAACCACGCACGTCTGGTTTTCAAAAATGGCAAAGTCGAACATTGGCTCAACAACCGAAAATTGGTAGAACTCCAGATGTTTGACAAAAACCGCCCCACCAAAGAGTGGCTCGATTTGATCGCCAACAGCAAGTTCGCCAAAATTCCAGCCCCCGATTTTGGCTTGTTTGCCAAAGGCAAAATTGCCCTACAAGATCACGGCAACTTGGTGTGGTATAAAAACATCAAAATCAGACGATTGCAATAGTTTTTTTACCCGAATCGGCACGAATAAACGCTCGTTTATTCGTGCCGATTGTTGTTACAGCGCAAAAAGCGCCAGTGCCAAAACAAAGAAAATGAAGTACGGTGTAATCCCTGCCGCAGCACCGTAATCCTTGGCAATGCGCAATCCCGTAAACAACAACAGGATGGAAATTGCCCCCAATACCAATCCTGTAACCGCCAGCGTTTCCGATCCATCGGCCAACAAGACAACAGACCCGGCAATGGAAAACAACCCCGAAGCAACCTCCAGCAAGGAAATCGTCGGCAACAATACTGGCACAAAGGGCCGAAAAATGGTCTTGCCAAAAATACCGCTGATATAAGAACGATTGCCCGACCAATCCAATACTTTGTCTGCGCCCGATTGTAGAAAAAGGACCGCCGCAAACAAGGTTACAAGCACTTTAATACAGGTGAGGAGCTCAAACCCCAGCACCATATTCCCCGAAAAAGCCAAAAAATACGCCATGATATGTTGTTACAGTTTTAGTAAAAATAAGATGCTAAAAGTAGGGGAAAAAACTGAATGAATACGGACTTGCTCAAGGCATTTCACCCAAATGCCTTACCTTTGGGATACTGAAATTGCGTCCAGTGAATTATAGCACAATACGACAGCATATTTTTCCCTTGTTCATGGCTGTTCCCTCGGTGAAAACTTTCCACTATTTCACCCCCGTCACGCCCTGATTCAGTGAAAAAATACACCGTCAATTATTATCCTATTCACTGAGCCCAGCGCTAGAATCTCCGCCCTCACCATTTTTTGCCACGTTATGATTCCGCTTTAAAACGGTTTTTTTTGTTCATCACTCATAACCCAACAGTTAAAATGACTCGTTTCCGCCCGGGTGTCCTGCATGGTCAGGAAGTCACCGATCTGCTCAATTACGCCAACGAACACAATTTTGCCCTTCCCGCCGTCAACGTTATCGGTACCAATTCCGTCAACGCCGTCATCGAAACTGCCGCAGCAGTGAACAGTCCGGTCATTGTACAATTTTCCCACGGCGGCGCCGCCTTTTTTGCCGGAAAAAGCCTTTCCAATGAAGGCCAAAAAGCATCCATTCTCGGCGGAATATCTGGCGCACAACACGTGCACGCGGTCGCAGAAGCTTATGGCGTACCCGTTATCCTGCACACAGACCACTGCGCACTCAATATTATTCCATGGATTGATGGCTTGCTGGACGCCGGTGAAAAGTATTTTGAAAAAAATGGCCACCCCCTCTATTCCAGCCATATGCTCGACCTTTCAGAGGAACCACTGCACGAAAACATCGAAATTTCAGCACGCTATTTTGCCCGAATGGCTAAAATGGGCATGACCCTCGAAATTGAACTCGGTGTAACCGGCGGTGAAGAAGATGGCGTGGACAACACCGACGTGGACTCCTCACGCCTCTACACCCAACCCAACGAGGTTGCGTACTCCTACGAAGAATTAAAAAAAATAAGCCCCAATTTCACCATAGCAGCCGCTTTCGGCAATGTACACGGCGTGTATAAACCCGGTAACGTCAAACTACAACCGGTGATTTTGAAGAATTCTCAGGACTATATCCGCGAAAAATACGGTATCGCCGAAAAAACCCCCGTTAACTTCGTTTTCCATGGTGGATCCGGCTCCAGTCGAGCAGAAATCCGCGAAGCCATCGAATACGGCGCTGTAAAAATGAACATTGATACCGATATGCAGTGGGCTTTCTGGGACGGTGTTCGCGCTTACCACGATGCCAAACGCGGCTACTTGCAAAGCCAAATCGGCAATCCAGACGGCGATGATAAACCCAACAAAAAATACTACGATCCACGGGTTTGGCTCCGCGAAGGAGAAAAAACATTCGTCAAGCGCCTCCAAGAAGCATTCGAAGACCTAAACTGTATCGGACGCAACGCCTAGTGCCGCGTCCAGTCAATGACCCATGAATTGGGGAGGCAAATTTTTCCTTCATCAAGGCGTGAGGAGGGCTCAATACGGGATGTTGTAACCGACGAACAACGCAGCGGAAGGGAAAATTGGACCGCTATATTCATGGGCCATTGACGGGACACGGCACTAGTGCGTACAATTCCGACTTTTTAAACTGGTTGGGTGGTTGCGTCTTGGACAA
>CAIZLM010000172.1 GCA_903933805.1 uncultured Bacteroidota bacterium
TACGGTTTTACGATCGTGGGTCAGTACATCGTAAAAAACCTTGTTTTTGTGGCTGGGTTACTGATTATTCTAGAAGAGAAGGCCCATTTCGCTTCAAATCCAAATTGACCATCATTGCCACAGATAGAATAAAGAGGGCGCCAATTTTGTCGGTTTCCACAAAATCGTTCATCAGCATCAGCAGGTTGGTGAGGGAGAAGCACAGCAGGGCTGCCATGAGGGTACGCCGGTGGCTAATATTGGTGGTATGGTGGTAAATTTCTTCTCCTTTGAGCATGACCACGGCGCAGAGCAACAGGTAAAAGAACAGCCCTGGAAGCCCTTGTTCCACTGTGACCATGAGGTAGTAGTTATGGATACCGGAGTGTTCCGGATTGTCGCTGACGTACGTTTTGAAGCTGGAAACCGTATAATTTTTATAGTGGAAGTAGAAGGTGCCCGGGCCGAAACCAGTCCAAGGTTTTTCTTGGATCATATAAGAGGCTGCTACCCATCGGTAAACCCGTTCCATGGTAGAAATATCTTCCAATTTGGTGGTTGCCTCGAGCAGGTTATCAAACCTTTTGTGGCTAATGGTTTTTTCGTAATCAGGGGCAAACAGGAGCCAGTTGTCGCGTGTACCAAGAAATCCGATGAGTAAAACAAAACCCAACGCTACAGCCACGAGGGCGGCTTTCATCAGTCGCCAACGCACAACCCAGTAGATTCCCACCGCTGCCAGCAGGGCCACATAAGCAGCTCTGGTATAGGCAAAATTGATGGCAAACACCAAATAGAGTACGCCCAGCACCAAAAACCACCACCGCCAAGAAAAGCGGCGATACCAATATACCCCATACCAAACAAACGGTAGGAAAATAGCGAGTAAACACGCATACATCACATGATTCCGAAAATGTGGCCACATCACAAAGCCAACCTCCTCAAAGGCAAAGCCCTTTGCAGCATGCCGAACCACCACCGTCGTCATAGCATACACCAAAGGCACAAAAAACCACCACAACAACTGTTTGAAATCACGTTCCTCTTGCAGAAAACGGGCGGCTAAAAAATAAAATACCGTGAAATACCATCCCTTGGCGAGTAAATATTTGAAGGATACAAAAAAATCCTCCGAAGCGGCCATTGTAATGGTAATCCAGGCCAAGTGGGCGAGAATCGCCAAGGAAATTGGGTGTCGCAAAAAGCGAACATCCACGCTACGCCAATGCATCAAAAACCACCCGATTCCTGCCAAGGTCAGCAGCCACATAAACTGCTCTGAGGGCAAATCAGTGGCAAAACCACCCGGTAAGGCTTGCTCCATGGAGAGGGGGATACAGCCCATCATCAGGAAAAAAACCTTCTTCATATCCACAAACGTCAACCAAAGCACCAACAAACCTGCCGGTAAAATCGCAATCCACCAAGCATTCAGGTAAATAGATGCGAATATTCCCACCAGGGTTCCCATGGAAAACAAGGCAAACAGCCACCCTTGTGGATGGCCCTTGGGTATGGCTAGTAGGTTGGCAAGGCTTTTCATGGACACGTAAGAATCAATCTAGTACCTGCTTCCAATTTACATCCCGGTAGGCATCGGACAGCAGCGCGGCAAAAAGGGTGAATAGGAAGGCGGCAATGGTGGAGGCAATCACCATCATCGAGCGCTTGGGCCTATTTTTCATGATGGGTGTTTCTGCGGGAGCCAGCATTTGGAGGGCGGGGATATTGGAATTATAGGCCGCTTTAATTTGGTTGTACCGTTCCATGTCGTAACTCAATTGGCGGCGTGCCTGGTAGTGCAGGTCGCTGATAACGGTCACCAAAGGCAGCCCTTGGTTGAAATTTTTGGATGAAAAATTATCGCTTCGCGGGTTGGGTGAGTTGATTTGTTGGAGCGTTTTTTCGTAGGCCCGAAGATTGGCCTTGATGTATTCGATGGTATCTTTGGGAATGAGCGGGTTGTTTGCCAGCACTTCCAGGCGTGCTTTGCCTCGAATCACTTCAGATTCTGCCGTAGCAAGGTTGTTGGTGAGTACATCTCCTTGTTCGGCGATGCTGTAAATATTGTAATGCTGTTGAAGGTATCGGAGGCTGTCGGCGAGGTACCGGAGTTCCAATTGTTTGTGCTGGATATTTTCATCAAAAGAAGCTAGGAGGGCTGCCTGTGTTTGTTTCACCAGCCGTTGCGCGTGTTCATTGATTTTATCGCGGGCGGCATTGGCCATATCGGCAGCTAGGCGCGGATCAGTATCCTCGATGCTCAGTTCCAGCGCATCATTTTTGTTTTTTTGCACCACATAAAGTCCGCGGAAAGTTTCCCGGACCCTAAAAAGGCCTTCCCAGCTGGTAGAGTCAATACCGTAGTGTTTATACAGGCCAAAGCGTATGATAATGTAATCTACCACCTCATTTCCGGAGGCTATTTCCAACAAGCGATCCAAGTCTTTATCTGTTCCAAAATACTCCGTGACTTTACTGGAAGACCCGAAAATAACCTCTGGTTTGGCCAATTCGGAACTGGATGGATAAAAGATGGTGGTTGACTTATAATAATTGGGCATCCACAAGGCCAAAGCTGCGCTTCCGACCAGGGTTGCCAGACAAATATTTCTAAGGGATTTTCTCCAGCGGTAAATCGTACCAATTACACCCAGGAGATTGTCGCGGTTCGTCATGATGTATTGTTTAAAAGCCATGTTTTTGGCAAAAGAGGCGCAAAAGTAACAAAAAGTAACTGGTTAGGTGGTCGCGTCTGAGACAAAAAAGAGGCCATTTTTTGCCTGACGAAGCAGATTTTTGCAGGCCGTAGCAGCGCTACGGTCAAAAAAATCTGCGAAGTATGGCGGAAAATGGGCCTTTTTGGGCCAGACAGCGTGCCCCCTAACCAGTTACAACAAAAAGGCTGAACAAAATAGCCGCCCGGCGAGCGACGTGCGCTGCCGGGCGGCTATTTTGTTCGTTTCGGCGTAACCTCAACGTATTGCTGGCAGCAAAGGCTGCCTGTGGTTGTTACATCATTTTTTGGCACTCTGCCAACAGAAATTCTGCTTTGGCGCGGAAGCGGAGGTTGGGGTCATTGCCGTGAAATTTCCGCTGGAGGTAGTTTTTCAACTCTGGAATGGCTTCTGCATAGCGCTTTGTATGGAATAGGCAGTCGCCCTTGCGCAAGCGGGCCAGCCAGTGAATGGGTTGAACGGCCAAGGATCCTTTGATCGTCAGGTCAAAATCCAATACAGCGTTGTCCCATTCGTTTTTTAGCATCAGCACCTTACCGCGCCCGTAATACGGTTCAGGCGCCAAAGCATTGAAGGAGATGCTTTTAGAGAAATCGTGGAGTGCGTCGTTGAAGTTTTTTAGTTTGTAGTTGACGTATCCTCTGCGTTCGTAGGCTGCCGCATGACGGGCAAACTTTTCAATGACATTGTTGAGGGCTTCCGTGGCCTGCTCCATGCCGCCCTGCAGCACCAATTCGCGACCGCGTATAAATTCTGCCACAACAGCTTTGTCTGTGTTCGGTTCGATTTGATATTCTCCCAACACTTGTCCATTCTGAACCCACCAAGCGCCCACGTTGCCTGCCAAGGCATATTGGGCCACTTCTTGCAGCAGCGACGTGGTGTTCCGCCAGTACTTTGCCGTACTCATGAGCGTTTGCTGTGGAACATTTAGCGAGAAGTCTTCGGGTATGAAAACCTCCTCGGCCGTGAAAAGAACTTCTGCTTTGAAGTAGTTTTCAATGCGCGTCTGCCAATGCTTGAGCACCAAATCGTAGGTTCGCTGTGAACCGAAATCAAGGCGGCCTCGGAAGACCAATTTGAGCGGTTGCGGTTGTTGTGTATTCATCCTGCTGCTAAATTTATCAAAAATGGACGTTCTCAACGCGTGGTTTTTTGGGTAATAAAACGTGCGCAGTAAGGGCAGCGAAAGAACTCGGGCGCTTTCTGTCGGCAATACAACCAACCCAAATGGTTGATGTAGGAAGGCGACGACGCCAAGTTAGGCGGACAACGAACTTGTCCGTCTTATACTGAAATGAAAGTTTTTGACTGTTTGCCCACTCCAGAGGAAGGCCGAAGAAAAACTCGGCTTGAAACAGGCGATTTCCCTAATTAACGAACAAAGATGAATTATTATTTTCACGTTTGCAAGTATTGATAACCAAGATTTTATAAAAAAATTATTTGTTTTAAATACGTGGTGATCGCTTTAGTTCTGATAATAATTAAAATTGTAGTTGCTTTGAGAAATTTTTTTGAAAAAAACAAAATTCATGCGCAATAACAGGGCGTAAACGACAGGTAGTCAATACAATTGATGCAACAATGTCTCTATGAACCGAATGCGCTATTTTTTATTTTTCTGACAAAATGTTTTCAAAGTTAGGAACACGTTAAGTAATTGAGTCTGAGACAAAAAGTGGTCTATTAAGTCAAGACAGCGTGCCACCTAACCAGTTACACCAAGTTAATATATTCAATTTTTCTGCCCATGACGTACGACAAACGCCTTTTTGATTATCTCTACGACCAACTGCGCGAGCACCCACTTGAAAAGGCGTTCGGCCGAAAAATTCAGGGACAGTGGCAGTATTTTTCCACTGCGGAAATGGTGACCCGCGTCAACAGTCTCAGTAAGGGGCTCCTTGATTTGGGTCTTCGACCGGGTGACAAGGTTGCTACTGTGGTGTATCAAACACAGCCCGAATGGGTGATTATGGACTACGCACTGCTTCAAATCGGCGTACTTCATGTGCCAATGTATCCGACCATCAGTTCCCGTGAATACGAGTATATTCTCCACGAATCTGAATCGAAATTCTGTATTGTGGGCGAAGGTGACTTGTACGATAAAGTATTGAAAGCCAAAGACAAATTACCTGGATTGCAGGAGATATTCACGTTTTTCGATCACCCGACAGCGCGTTCCTGGAGTGCGCTATTGGCGTTGCCGGGGGATGATTACGCCGAATTAGAGCGCCTCAAGGCGACCGTACAGCCCGGTGATTTGGCGACCCTCATCTACACTTCCGGCACTACAGGCAATCCCAAGGGGGTCATGCTGACACACCGCAACATTGTATTCAATGTGGAGGCCATGCGTCGGCTCATTCCGATTGTGCCAGGCGATCGTATTTTGAGCTTTTTACCGGTTAGTCACGTATATGAGCGCGCTGCGATCTATGCTTTTACGGCGTACGGCGGCAGCGTCTCATTTTCTACTCCGGACAGTTTAGGCGGTGAAAATGGCGATTTAAGGGTGCTTCAGCCGCAATTTTTCACCACCGTTCCCAGGCTTTTGGAAAAGGTTTTTGAGCGCATATACACCAAAGGGAACGCCCTCAAGGGGGTGAAACGATGGTTGTTTTTTCGGGCCCTGACATTGGCAGATGCGTGGGATTTGGACCATAAATTCACAGGATGGAGGGCCGTGGAGTGGGCAATTGTTCAAAAACTGGTATTTTCCAAGTGGCGGGAGGCTTTGGGTGGGTCCGTAAAGGGCCTGACCACGGCTGCCAGCGCTTGTCCACTGCGGGTGCTGCGAGCGTTCAACGCCGCTGGTATTCCGGTGCGGGAGGGTTATGGCCTTACCGAAGCGGCTCCTGCGTTGACCTTCAACGGTTTTAAACCGAATGCGCCGGTTTTACTCGGTACCGTTGGGCCTGCATTGGACGGTGTATCGCTGCGGATAGAAGAAGACCCGGCGTACCGCCCTGGGGAAGGCGAAATACTGGCCAAGAGCCCCGGCGTGATGGAGGGTTATTACAAACAACCGGACAAGACGGCGGAGATGATCCGCTACATTGACGGCGAACGCTGGCTTGTTACGGGGGATATCGGAATGATGGTGCCGGGCCCTGGCGGTGTATCTTTCCTTAAAATAACCGATCGAAAAAAAGAACTCCTCAAAACCAGTGGGGGCAAGTACGTTGCGCCTACCCCCATTGAATCGATATTAAAAGAGCACTATCTTGTTGAGCAGGCCATGGTGGTGGGTGAAAATTTAAAATTTGTTTCGGCGTTGCTCGTTGTTTCAGCAGATGGCCTCCGCGGATGGTTTGACAAACACGACCTGGTTTGGTCTGGTTTGGCAGATGCCCTCCAAAACCCGCGGGTTATCGAGCGGTATCAAATGTTGGTGGATCGTGTCAATCCCCATTTTGGACATGCCGAACAGGTGAAAAAATTCACCCTGTTGCCCGATGTTTGGGAGCCCGTAAAATCCGACGGTTCAGAAGCTGAATTGACGCCCACCCACAAACTGAAACGCCGGGTCATTATGCAAAAATTTGAACGCGAAATTGCGGCCATGTATGCCTGAAAATATTGATTACCAAGATTTTACCTGGTGGGGATACCGTACCACATAGGTTTCTTTGATGAGTCGTGTCATACGTTCTCGCAGTTGATCAATGCCCTCTTTTGTAGAGGCGGAGATGAATACGTTCTCGCCAAAATTGGCCAGCAGGCGTTCGCGCAGTTCCGCTTCGATGTCTGTGCGTTCCTGTTCGGTCAATAGATCGTCGAAATAGCGTTCCCGGTAGAGGTCAATTTTATTGTAAACCATCAGTGTAGGTTTGTCAGCGGCGCCGAGTTCCAGGAGGGTTTTTTGTACCGTTCGGATTTGATCTTCGAATTGAGGGTGTGCAATGTCCACCACATGGAGTAAAATATCGCTTTCCCGAACTTCGTCGAGGGTGCTTTTAAAGCTTTCGACCAAGTGGTGGGGTAGTTTTCGAATAAAGCCAACCGTATCAGAGAGGAGGAAAGGCATGGTTCCGAACACCACTTTTCGGACGGTGGTATCCAGGGTGGCAAAGAGTTTGTTTTCGGCCAGTACATCTGCTTTGGACAAGAGGTTGAGCAAGGTACTCTTCCCCACATTGGTGTAGCCCACGAGGGCTACCCGAACCTGTTCGCTGCGTGTTTTTCGCTGTGTTTGATTTTGGCGGTCGATGTCTTTCAGGCGGTCTTCCAGTATTTTCATCCGGTATTGCACGATCCGGCGGTCTGTTTCTATTTGAGTTTCCCCGGGTCCCCGGGTGCCGATACCCCCGGCTTGTCGTTCCAAGTGCGTCCAGAGTCCCCGAAGGCGTGGCATGAGGTATTTCATTTGTGCCAGGTCCACTTGTGTTTTGGCTTGCGCCGTTTGAGCCCGGTTGGCAAAAATATCAAGGATAAGCGACGACCGGTCCACGATTTTTACTTTCAGGGCTTCTTCCAGGTTGTTGGTTTGTTTCCCGGAAAGGTCGTCGTCAAAAATGACCATGGTTACTTCCTCGTGGCGTTCCAGGTACTGCTTGATTTCGATTACTTTGCCACTTCCCACGAAGGTTCGGTGTTCGGGGTGTTGCAGTCGCTGGGTGAACCTTTTGATGGTTACGGCCCCGGCGGTGTCAGCCAAAAACTCCAATTCATCCAGGTATTCATGGGCAACCGTTTCCCCGACCGTGGGCGTGATTACGCTGACCAAAACGGCGTATTCAGGTTCTTTTTTTAAGCTGTTGGCTTTTTCGCCAAGGTTCCATTCTTTTGCCATTTGTATAGCTTTTTTTGTGATGTTGTGCAACAGGTTTTTCAGTACTTGAACCCGTTGGCGTTATTTTCCTGACGTCAGGAAAATGGTTTGAAACATCTTTTCCTGCATCGGTACGTGCATTTACACTTTTGCCAATTTCCAGGCGCCTTTTCTAAATACCCAGATGGCAGCCATTGCCATCATTGATTCCGCCATGACAATACTCCAATATACGCCGGATTGTCCCCAATTGAAATGGAGGGCCAGCAACCAGGCCAGGGGCGTTTCGACCAACCAGAAAAAAATAAAATTCAGCAAAGTTGGTGTGCTGGTGTCACCCGCGCCGTTGATGGCTTGCGACAGAATCATGCCCCAGCCGTAAAAAACATAACCACCGGCCATCACGCGCAGTGCCATCACGCCTGCGTGTATGGTTTCTGATTCAGCGGTGAAAAAACGGATGAGCAGGGGCGCAAAAACCAGGTAACAGACACCGACAACAGCCATAAAAACCATGTTGAAATATCCGGCTCGCAGGGCTGATTTTTCTGCGCGATCCGGCTGCCCTGCGCCCAGATTTTGCCCAACCAAGGTTGCTGCGGCATTGGCCATGCCCCAAGATGGCCCGATGGTAAACAACACAATTCTGATGGCGATGGTATAGCCAGCCACCACTTCTTTGCTGATTTGGCCAAGAATATAGATCAAAAATATCCAACTGGCGGAAGCAATCAAAAATTGTCCTGTGCTGCCGGCGGATATCCGCAACAAGGTGCCTAAGATGGAAAAATTGGGCTGCAACATCGCCCATCGAAGTTTGATGATTTTTCCTACTCCAAACAAGTGCCACAGCTGGTATAAGACCCCTACGGAGCGGCCGATGGTGGTTGCTATGCCACTTCCGAGTACGCCCATGGCCGGTATTGGCCCGAATCCAAAGATGAAAATTGGGCATAGCACAATATTGACCAAATTGGCGAGCGAGAGTGCCCACATGGCGGTAACAGCATCGCCTGCACCCCGAAAGATACCATTGAGCATCCAGAGCAACAGGATGGGTAGGTTACATGTAAGAAGCAGGCGGGTAAACTGATGCCCCGCGGAGGATACACTTTGATCGCGGGCCATGACATGCAGGATATCTTCAGCATAAAAATATCCGGGCACCGCGATGAGCGCAGAGAGTACCAGGGCCAGTAAGATAACCTGAGCGCCCGCGCGTGCGCCCGCATCTTTGTTGCCTTCGCCAATACGCCGGGCAACCATCGCCGTCGCTGCAGCGCTCAACCCAATCGCCAACCCGTACACCAAAGTCAACACCGATTCCGTCAGTCCCACGGTGGCAATGGCTTCTGAGCTTATTTGTGCTACAAAAAATATGTCCACCAACGAAAACAGCGACTCCATCGCCATTTCCAGAATCATTGGAATGGCAAGCAATACAATGGCGCGATCGATACTCCCACTGGTAAATTCTTGCTCCTTGCCATCCACAGATTGCCTGAGTACACGCAGGGCGCGTTGAAAGCGTGACGCTTGAAGCAGCTGGTTGGTATTTTGTTGTTGTTTTGACACAGAAAGGGCTTAAAACAAATAATGTAACTACTTTTGTGGTCGCGTCTGAGACAAAAAACGATTGGCATAGAAGTTACCGAACGGTAAAAGTAGGGGAATGGCAAGTGATGTAGCGTTTTGATGCCCTCTAATTCACACAGGATCGATTTCTTTGTTTAAAGAGATTGCCAAAACAGCAAAATCGGCTAGAAGTTTCCAACCTTCGCGGGCTGTAGTTGTTCTAAGCGATATTGTCTTAGGTGTTTGACCAGACATAAACAAGGTCGGGATGAAGCCCCGGAATACGATATGACCATCAACAATCTTCTCCAACGCGCACGGCGTTTAGAATGGCTTACCCCGGAAGAGGGCGTTTTTCTGTTTGAAAATGCGGCTACTACTGAGCTCATGTACGTGGGCAACGCCATGCGCCAACACCATGTTCCGGGAAATACTGTGACTTGGATCATTGACCGAAACTCGAACACCACCAATGTCTGCATTGCCAACTGTAAGTTTTGTAATTTCTATCGGCGGCCAGGGCATGAAGAATCCTACATCACGACGATGGAGGAATACCGCGAAAAAATCGAAGAGACTTTCCGGTTGGGCGGGGAACAACTGCTCTTGCAGGGAGGTCACCACCCCGATTTGGGGCTTCAATATTATGCAACCCTTTTTCGGGCGTTGAAGTCTGAATACCCCAACCTGAAACTTCACGCGCTGGGCCCTCCTGAGATCGCACATGTGTCTAAATTAGAGGGGATGAGCCATTACGAGGTCCTCAAAACCTTGAAAGAAAGTGGCTTGGACTCGCTGCCAGGTGCCGGTGCAGAAATACTGGATGATCGGGTTAGAAGGCTTATTTCGAAGGGAAAATGTGGTGGACAAGAATGGCTTGACGTGATGCGTGCAGCCCACCAGTTGGAACTTACCACATCTGCTACCATGATGTTTGGCCACATAGAAACCAATTTGGAGCGCATGGAGCATTTTGCGGCCATACGGCAGGTTCAAAGCGAAAAGCCTGATGGGGCCAAGGGTTTTTTGGCTTTTATCCCGTGGCCATTTCAGGATGAGGACACCATTCTCCGCAAAATAAAACGTGCACGCAATGCCGTAACGGGGGATGAGTATGTACGGATGATCGCGATGAGCCGCATCATGCTGCCCAACGTGGTCAATATTCAGGCCTCTTGGCTTACCGTCGGCAAACAGGTTGCCCAAGCTTGTCTTCATGCTGGCGCCAATGATTTTGGCAGTATCATGATTGAAGAAAATGTGGTGTCGGCAGCAGGCGCCAGATTCCGTTTTACAGCGGATGGCATTCAAAACGCCATTCGGGAGGCCGGTTTGACACCACAATTGCGCAATCAGCAGTATGAATTCCGCGAACTACCCCAAGCAATGGCACAGCAGCACTTGGATCGAGTAGGGCTTATTGTAGATTGAAGTTGACGAAATAAACAGATTCAATGACTATGCTAAATTCACCCCTTGTGTTTATCTGTATCATCGGAATCGTATTTTCCGTGATGTTGCTGATATTCAATGATGGATATAAATCGGCCAACCGGTTTCTTGCAGGGGTATCATTTTTCTGGTCGCTCTACTATCTGAATATTTATGCGTATTTTTTTGAAAAATCCCTACCCATCATTGCTGTTTCTATCACTGTTATTCCCAGTTTTTTCTATTTAATTGGTCCACTATCTTTTTTTTATGTCCGGGGAATATTAAAAGACAATACCCGGTTGTCCCGATTGGATTCACTGCACTTTATGCTATTTTTCCTTTCGTTGGCAGGCGCCTTACCTGTCATGTTCTCGAGTTGGGATAATAAACTCCAAATAGCAGAAAATATACGGAGCAACAACTGGTTTGATTCAACCTACCAAGTCAATGCCATTTTCTCGCAGCACCACAACAGGATAATCAGGCCGATTCAGTTGATGCTCTATGTGCTGTTGAATTGGCGTACTATGTATCAATACAGGTTCAAGCTAAAGCAAAGAATCCTCTACACCAGACAATATAAAATAATCCGAAACTGGCTCGTAATGTTTTGTACCATTATTTCATGGGGGGTCATCGTATTGATATTTTCTTTTTACAATATGATGGTTTATCAAAACAAGGAAGTTTACTTGGAGCATACCTACATTCATTTGCTCTTGATATCTTGCAGTTATTTGTTCCTCAATCTTGTACTGTTGTTTACACCGCAAATCATGTACGGGCTGCCATTGGAAAGAACGATAACATCAGACAATCTGAAACTGGAGGAGAACGACGGCGTAAACGTTTCTCTTACCTACACAAAATCTGACGTTTTTAATACTGCGGCTGCTTTATATTCAGCAGACTATATTGATATAATTGAAAAAAGTATTGAAAAAATAGAGGTAGCAGCGCTTTTGACCAGTCCCAAGTTCGATATCGAACAACTCTCGGATATTTCAGATATACCCGTTCATCATTTATCCTATTACTTCAATACTATACTAGGCGTGATATTTGTTGACTGGCGCAACACCCAACGGATCGAAATTGCCATAAAATTAATCAATGCCGGTAAATTGGACCATCATACATTTGATGGTCTTATGCGCCAGTGTGGATTTACTTCCTATAGTACCTTTATCCGTGCATTTAAAAAGAGCACCGGAAAAACCCCCAGCGAATTCTATAAGTCAATGGTAACGGATTAGTTGGTTGCGTTTGAGAAAAAAATGGCGATTTGGGCCAAAAGAAGCTGTTTTTCTCAACACTCCTAGCGGGGACGCCAACAACGACAGGGCCACCCACATTGCAAACATTCTGTACACTCCTAACACTACGGTCAATAAAATCTGTGAAGTAGGACGGAAAATGTTTTTCCGCCTGGCCATCGTGCTGCTAAAGTAGTTAGTTTGAGATTAAGTGATTTTGATGATTGGATTGAATGCCATCACGCTTCATTCACAACCACTTTCTGTTGACTATACCAGAAATATAAAACCCCCAATCGGCTCTTGCGGATCGGGGGTTTTGTGTTTCTGGTTGTAATGTCCCTGTTAGCAACCAAAATACCAAAGGGGGCCAAAAAAACGGGTGTTCTCCTGAGTCTTTTTTATTCATGCACAACGCCAAGCGACCACCACGATTCCAAAGCACCAAAAAAAACGCTGTCGTCCTGAGTGCTTTTTATCCCACGCGAACAACCCTAAACGCCAGCACAAAACCAAGCGGGGATAAAAATGGAGAAGGATCTAGCCGATATTTTACGTCGTGCAAAAGGCCATGCGTAATCAAGGAACACTTTTTTCTTGGCCCAAGGGCATA
>CAIZLM010000173.1 GCA_903933805.1 uncultured Bacteroidota bacterium
GATGACGCCATTGGACCAATTGTAGGCATAGGGCGTGTTGCCACCGCTTACGCTTAAATTAATGGAACCATTGCTAGACCCACAGGTAGCCGCCACATTGGTGGAGGTTGGGGAGAGGGTCACCTGGGTTACCACCGCGGTGCCGGAAGTTGTCCCTGGGCAGTTCAGTCCAACCGGGTACACATCTGCAATTCCCCAAGTCCCCGTTTGAGTAACCGTCATGATATAAGGATTATTGGAGGTTGTAATGGGCGTTTGAGGAGATCCATTCAAGGTTGGGGTGAACTCCCAAGGGCCAGTCCCGGTGAAGGTAACCGTCAGGTCAATGGTCGTGCTGTTGCCTGTACAAATCACGCCACCACCGGTGAGGGTCGCCGTTGGCTTTGGAATAACGGTGATGGTTTGACAAACGGTGTCAGGATTTGGATAGCAGGCATTGGCGACCATGAGGCAAAGTTGGGCAGTGCCACTGGCGGTGGCGCCCCAGGCCACGTTCACATCTTGGTTGTTGCCGCCACTCATGGTGCCCAAGCCGGGGGGCGTTAGTGTCCAGTTGTAAATGGTAGCACCTGTCACGACGGGTACAGCATAGGTATAGGTAGATCCGGCACAAACCGGCGTAGGACCCGTGATGTCGCCCGGACTATTTGGCGGTGCTCCTACCGTCGATCCTGCCAGCACGTCTATGGAATAATCACATACCGCTCCCGCACATCCATCCAACACGAACCAATAAATCTGACCAATCACATAATTGGTGGCTGTCAATACGAAGGGTTGGGTGGAACAAGGGCATTGGACGTCCATCACAGGACCGCCGCAGCCGTTGTAGATACCGCCTTGCAAACCGTTGTTGAAGCCGTTACCGTTGCAATTGGAGGGTGTAACCTGAATGGTGATGGTCGTAGAGCCTGCGTAAAAAGCAAACCACTCATCGTTGTTCAGCACAAAATTGCCGCCACAACCAGGAAAACTTTGTTGTTGGTTGTTGTTGTTGATGGTGTTGCAATAACCATCCAAGTTTTCGCACAAAATCGGGGCTTGTGGACAAGTATTGCCAGACTGCGGAAAACCTGGAGGAGGACATTGCGCAAAAGCAAACTGGACAGTACAAATCAGGGCAAGGAAAGAAATAGAAAGGTTTCTCATGCAGGAGGATGTAAGAATCCCGTCAAGAATTCGTGAAGAATGACAAAAATTCACCTTCCGAGGTCGTTGTGATCAACAGCTAGGAATGGCGAGCATTTAAAATAAAATTTAGATAGGCTACTGGATAACGTTAACATCTCAGGGTGAAAGCACAGAGCAACGAATTTAATTGCGGCAGTGAAGAATTTAAGGCACATTTCACCGATTATTGGGCAATTTCAGTGTGGGTGGCGGATGCGCACGCAGCCAGCGGATTAACACGAAGTGCAAACTTACAAAAAATTACGTTTTAACAATGTATTTTTGAACTTTTATCGTTGTGTTTGCACACAACTGGTTAAGTGGCACGCTTTGTGACCCAAAAAGGCCATTTTTCCGTCATACTTTGCAGATTTTTTTGATCCGAGGTACGGCCTGTAAAAACCCGCTTCATCTGACAAAAAATGCTACTTTTTTGTATCAGAGGCGACCACTTAACCAGTTAAATTTTCGTTATAAAGAGCAAAATATTATTAATTTTAAAGATACCACAAAGCACCTGATCGCTGCTCTGAAAAAACTTTTCTGTTGAATTTTTCAAACAATCAATTTGACTTTTGAGAAACTCTCTAATTTCGGCACTTGAAACAGCGATACTAGGTGTATCAAATTTCTGCTATCTGGCATATTTCGCTGTCTATGATCGCAGAAAAGCCCCGAAAAATACGCTCAGCCTATCACCAAGTAACTTACAACCTACATCATGACGCTTGGCATTTTAAAAGAAACAGACGGTGAAAACCGTGTATCCATCACGCCGGATGCTGTTGCCGCATTGCTTAAACTAGGAATCGAAAAAATTCTCGTCGAACGGGATGCCGGTGCCTACGCTTTTTTCGACAACGCCAGTTACGAATCGCAGGGCGCGCACGTTGCTGACCGGGAAACTGTCCTGCAACAGTCTCAAATCATCACCAGCATTCACCCACTGGATGCGCAGACTGCCGGAAAACTCTCCACAGGCCAAGTTATCATCGGACAAATGAATCCGATGGCCCAGCAATCCATTGTGGAAGTACTCTTAAAAACTGGCGCCACCGCCTTCAGTCTCGACATGGCGCCCCGCACCACCCGCGCACAGGCGCTAGACGTGCTGTCTTCCATGGCAACGGTCGGCGGATACAAAGCTGTGCTTACGGCAGCCAACCACCTACCAACCTTTTTCCCGATGTTCATGACCGCCGCTGGCACCATTAAGCCAGCAAAAGTACTCATTCTTGGAGCGGGTGTTGCGGGCTTGCAAGCCATTGCCACAGCCAAACGCCTCGGCGCCGTGGTGGAGGCATTCGACGTTCGAGCAGCGGCCAAAGAAGAGGTACTCAGCCTTGGCGCCAAATTCGTGGAGGTAGCAGGCGCTACTGACGACAAGGCTGCCGGAGGTTACGCTGTAGAACAAAGCGACGAATTCAAACAACGGCAGGCACAATTGATCCACGACCACGCCATCGCCTCAGATGTTGTGATTTGTACCGCCCAAATTCCTGGAAGAAAAGCGCCCCTACTGCTTCGGACAGCCACGGTCAACGCCATGAAAAACGGCGCGGTGGTGGTGGATATGGCCGCTTCTTCGGGCGGCAACTGCGAACCAACCGAAAACGGAAAAACCATCCGCACCGCCAATGGCGTGTGTATCATCGGCGACTCCAACCTGGCAGGTACGGCGCCCAAAGACGCCAGTGTCATGTTCGGAAAAAATATCGTTAATTTTTTGAAGCTGATCTTCATCAAAGGCGTTTTTACACTCAATTTTGAAGACGACATTGTAGCGGGCACCTGCATTGCCCACGAAGGCCAGGTGGTCAGCGAAAGAATGAAATCGGTGATGGCAACCTCCTGATCGGATAGAATCCTCCAGCGCACTGTGCTTGTTTTCAACCATAAAAAGTCCTACCTATGACCAGTTTTTTTATTGAGCACCAAGATAAAATTTACATTGTTCTCCTCTCTATTTTGTTGGGTATTGAGGTAATTTCCAACGTGCCTGCCATCCTGCATACCCCCCTTATGTCTGGCGCCAATGCCATCCACGGGGTGGTCATCATAGGCGCCATCATAGTGATGGGACATGCGCACAGCGACGACTACCTGGCCCTCACGCTGGGATTCCTAGCGGTGCTGATGGGTACCCTCAACGTTGTTGGCGGCTTCGTGGTCACCAACCGAATGCTCGAAATGTTTAAGAAAAAGAAATAGTAGATAAGCTGTTGCAGGTACCTTGATTGCCCACTGCTTTCCCTATTCATTCTTTATCAACCCACTCCTTATGTCGGATTTTCTGCTTCAACTCTCCTATTTATTTG
This sequence comes from uncultured Bacteroidota bacterium, assembly GCA_903933805.1. GTDB lineage: Bacteria > Bacteroidota > Bacteroidia > Chitinophagales > Saprospiraceae > M3007. The sequence continues at coordinate 3,489 of CAIZLM010000173.1, forward strand.
GCTCCATTACATTTATTGTGGGCCTCAAGCAACTCAGTAGCCCCGACAGTGCCCGGAAAGGCAACTTGGTTGCTGCTGCCGGAATGCTCATTGCCATCATTGGCACGATACTGTTCCACCAACACGATGGAACGCCCATCGGCAACATCCCCTGGATTTTAGCCGCTATGACCATCGGTACAATTGTCGGTTGGATGATGGCGATGAAGGTTAAAATGACGGCCATGCCCCAGATGGTGTCGTTTTTCAACGGTATGGGCGGCGCCTGTGCTGCCATTATTTCCATTGTAGAGTTCCACAGCCATCCAGATGGCGCGCCGGGATATATCTTGGTTGTATTTTTGGGATTGGTCATCGGGGCCGTTTCTTTCAGCGGCAGTGTGGTCGCTTATGGCAAACTGGATGAAAAAATCAAAGATTTTTCTGCCCAATGGCTGACGTATTTTAACTTGCTGTTGCTGTTGCTGATTTTCGTCGTGGTGGGTATTGCCGTTGTTCAACCAGCACTGCTTGGCGGTTCTGTGCTTTGGATATTGTTGTTACTGTCGGTGTTATACGGCGTTTTGTTCGTCATGCCCATTGGTGGTGCCGATATGCCTGTCGTGATTTCACTGCTCAACTCTTTTACCGGGATCGCCGCCGCTTTCGGTGGTTTTTTATACAGCAATCCTGTGATGCTCACGGGCGGCATTCTGGTAGGTTCTGCCGGCACCATTCTGACGGTTTTGATGTGTAAAGCCATGAATCGCTCCCTGTTGAACGTGATCATCGGCTCCTTTGGTGGCAGCAGTGCCTCCAGCAAACAGATTTCCGGCGACCAGGTGGTAAAAGAAATCAGCGTCACCGATACCGCCATCTTGTGCGCGTACGCCAACAAGGTCACCATTGTGCCGGGCTATGGCCTAGCAGTGGCCCAAGCCCAGCATATTTGCCACGATCTGGAGAAGAAACTCGAGGAAAAAGGCGTGGAAGTAACCTTTGCCATCCACCCGGTGGCTGGTCGTATGCCCGGTCACATGAACGTGTTGCTCGCAGAAGCGGATGTGCCATACCCGAAAATGGTGGAAATGGAAGACGCCAACCCGCAGATGAACGCCACTGATGTTGTCATCGTAGTGGGCGCCAATGACGTGGTAAACCCCGCCGCAGAAAATGACCCGGGAAGCCCCATTTATGGCATGCCTGTCCTGAAAGTCTGGGAGGCCAAGAATGTCATTGTCATGAAACGGAGCATGCGCGCCGGATACGCCGGCATTGAAAACGAATTGTTCTTCCACCCAAAAACAAAAATGCTCTTCGGCGATGCCAAAGAAATGCTCGGAAAGCTGGTGGCTGAAATGAAAGAACTCTGATCCCTTTGCTACTGCGAAAGCGCAGTACTTTATTGGACACACAGGGGCAGCACATCCATCGTACTGCCCCTGTATCATTTTATCACTGCAGAAAGGGCTCCCTGAGGGGCCCGCCCCCACCCCCTATTTCGCTTTACTTCAGAGATTTTATAGACCGTAGCCTATAAAAAAGCAATTATAAGGCAATAAAAGGGACTTTTTCGCTTCAGAAGTGAACACCCAACCCGTTGCC
>CAIZLM010000174.1 GCA_903933805.1 uncultured Bacteroidota bacterium
CGGGGCAAACCGCCCCTGCCAACGCCTCGTGGCCGAATGGCTACAACGCCTTTTACTGCATGAAATACGAAGTTACGCAGCAGCAGTACGTTGATTTTTTGAACACGCTGACGCAAACGCAGGCGGATGCGCGGAAGTACACGGGTTCGACCTATCGTTACGCGATCACGGGCAGTGCGGTGGGCAGTTATGCGACCACCAATCCGAATGTGGCTTGTAACTTCCTGAGTTGGGCAGACGGTGCGGCGTACGCGGATTGGTCGGGCCTTCGACCCATGACGGAGTTGGAGTTTGAAAAGGCCTGTCGGGGCCCACAGACTGCGTTGGCTGGTGAATACGCCTGGGGTACGGCGACTGTTGCAACCAGTGCATACACGCTGAGCGGCGCTGGTACTGCCAATGAAGGTATTGCGACGAACTACAGCATCACGGTGGGCAACGCGGTGTACAACGGTACAGCAGGCACCATCCTTTGTCCTGTTCGGGTTGGGATATTTGCGGCCGATGGGTTGAACAGTGGTCGGGTGAGTTCTGGTGCATCCTACTGGGGCATCATGGAACTCAGCGGCAACCTGTATGAGCGTCCGGTTACGATTGCCAATGAAAAGGGTCGTGCTTTCACGGGTAAGCATGGGGATGGTCAATTGACCAGCAACGGCGATGCCGACGCTGCCACTTGGCCCGGTGCGGATGCCGTCGGCGCCGGCTGGCGCGGTGGCTCTTGGGGCAACGATGCCAACTACATGCAGGTCTCAGACCGCTTAATCGCTGGCTTTTCGTACTCCGTCAGGTACTACGACTTCGGCTTCCGGGCTGTTCGTCGTTAGCCGCGGGGGCTAGGGTTTTGGTTTTTTGGGGTTTGGGGCTTACCCCGAAAAAAATATTTTTGGCATCGAAACTTGTTAGGTAATCATTTTTTGACTCAGACGTCATTACTCAACCAACGATCAAACATCCCGGTCGGCTTGCGCTGACCGGGATGTTTGATCGTTGGTGCTATGGAATGGAGTGGAGTTTAGCGTTGCTTGTGTGGGATAAAAAGGGCTCAGGAAGGCACGCGTTTTTTGGGTTTAAAGAGTCGCGGCGCTATCCTAGTTTTTCCCTTAAGAAAGCTGCCGTATAGCCTTTGTCCAACTGAGCCAAGCCTTCCGGAACACCTTCAAAAATAAGGTGTCCACCATCTTCGCCACCTTCCGGCCCTAGGTCAATAACCCAGTCGGCAGATTTTATGACTTCCATGTTGTGTTCTACCACAAGCACAGAGTGTCCTTTTTCCACGAGCGCATTGATCGCGGTCAACAACTTTTTAATATCGTGGAAATGGAGGCCGGTGGTGGGCTCGTCAAAGATAAAAAAGATATGGCCACCGGTATTTTCGCGGATCAGGAAAGAAGCCAATTTTACACGCTGGGCTTCGCCGCCGGAGAGTGTGCTGGATGATTGTCCGAGTTGTACATAGCCGAGTCCGATGTCAAACAGTGGTTGAATTCGATCGGTGATGTCCTTGTGGCCTTTAAAAAAGGTGAGCGCTTCTTCGATGCTCATGTTGAGCACCTCGAAAATACTTTTCCCCTGGTAGAGTACCTCGAGTACTTCCTGCCGAAAACGGCGGCCTTTGCACGCTTCACATTCTAGGTGGACGTCTGCCAGGAACTGCATTTCAACCACCTGTTCTCCTTCTCCCTTACAGGCTTCGCAACGGCCGCCTTCTACGTTAAAGCTGAAGTGTTTGGGTAGAAAGCCACGGATTTTGGAGAGTTGTTGTCCGGCAAAAAGATCGCGAATACTGTCGTAAGCTTTGACGTATGTAACCGGATTGGACCGGCTACTTTTTCCAATGGGGCTTTGGTTGATGAACTCAACCCGGGTTATTTTTTTAACGTTGCCCTCTAGTCCGTCAAAAATTCCGGGTTGTTTGCTACCGGTTTCTGGCAAATGTTGCATCAGGGCCGGCGTGAGGATATCGCGCACGAGGGTTGTTTTTCCGGAACCGGAAACGCCACTGACAACGGTCATACAATGTAAGGGAATGCGCACCCGCAGGTTTTTAAGGTTGTGCTGCCGAGCGCCGACAATGGTTAAAAAATCTTTGGCGGGTCTGCGAAAGGTGGGTGTTTCGATGGACATGACCCCCGTTAAATACTTGGTTGTCAGGCTTTCGGGTGCGTTTTGCTCGATATCTGCGTAAGGGCCGGCAAACACGACATGACCGCCATGGACGCCAGCTTCAGGTCCCATATCCACCAAAAAGTCTGCATTTCGGATCACTTCTTCCTCGTGTTCTACCACGACCACGGTATTGCCGAGGTTTCGGAGGTCTTTGAGCACCTTCACCAGTCGTCCGGTATCGCGGGGGTGGAGACCGACGGAAGGCTCATCGAGGAGGTACATCGAAGCGGTCAGGTTGCTGCCCAGCGTTCTGGTCAGGTGAATGCGTTGGGTTTCACCACCGGAGAGCGTGCTGGAAATACGGTCTAGGGTGAGGTAGCCCAACCCCAATTCCACCATAAATTTCAGTCGGTTGTTTATTTCGAGTAGAAGGCGACGTGCGATGATACGGTCGTTTTCAGAAAGAATGGTATCGAGTTCTTGACAAAAAGCAAGTACTTGATCCAAGGGGGATTCTGTCAGTACTGAAATATTTTTGCCACCGACCTTAACGCAGAGCGCTTCTTGCCGGAGTCTGCCACCCTCACAGGTAGCGCAAACGGTGCGTCCGCGGTAGCGTGCGAGCATTACCCGATTTTGAATTTTATATGTTTTGCTTTCGAGTTCTTTGAAAAAGGCGTCTATCCCCTCAAAGAATTGATTGCCGGTCCAAAGCAGTTTTTTGTGTTCCCTGGACAATCCCTCGTAAGGTGTGTGTACAGGAAAATCAAATTGATGTGCTTTGTTCAAGAAAAGTTCCAGCCATTCCCCGTTTTTTTCGCCTTTCCAGGCTGCAATAGCGCCTTCATAGACGGATTTTGTTTTGTCTGGGATCACCTTGTCTTCATCAATACCCAGCACACGACCGTACCCTTCGCAGGTTGGGCAGGTTCCGTAAGGATTGTTGTAATTAAAAAGCTGCGGTGTTGGTTCTGGGAAGACCATGCCATCCAACTCAAATCGGTTGTTGAAAACGGCAGGTTCAGGGGCGGAATTTTCCGCGCTTTCAACCACTTGAATCACACATTCCCCATCACCCTCGTAAAAGGAAGTATTGATAGAATCCGCGAGCCGCATCCACTCGCTTTCGCCCGACATGGGCAAGACAAAACGATCAATCAGGATATAGGCTTCTTGGCGGAGTATTTCGGCGCGGTCAGGCGCAAGTTCGTTGATGAGGTCTTCTATGCGGATCACCGCACTGTTCCACCACAATCTGGTGTAGCCTTTTTGTAGCAGGACGTTCAGTTCTTGTTCGAAGGGTCGGCTCAGGTGTTTTTTGTTGAATGGAATCAGGACCAATCCACGGGCGCCTTCGGGGAGGTTTTTGATAAAATCAATGACATCGGCGACTTCGTGTTTTTGAACGATCCTGCCTGATATGGGCGAATAAAATTTTCCTACCCGGGCAAACAGCAGGCGGAGAAAATCGTATATTTCTGTCATACTGCCCACGGTAGAGCGGGTATTACCGGTGGTAACGCGCTGTTCGATGGCAATAGCCGGGCAGATTCCACGGATATAATCAACGTCGGGTTTTTTCATGCGCCCCAGGAACTGACGGGCATAGCTGGAAAGGCTTTCGACATAGCGGCGCTGCCCTTCTGCGTAGAGCGTGTCCATGGTGATACTCGATTTTCCGGATCCGCTTACCCCGGTGACAACGATGAGCTGGTTCTTGGGGATACGCAGGTCAACATTCCGAAGGTTGTTAGTTCGGGCGCCCTTGATGGTGATGTGTGCGGGATCAACGAGGTCAATGTCGGTGTTGGAAGGCACAACGTTTGGGGGTAGCGGGTGCGGGGTTGGATCGCTGTTGGTGGGTGCCGTTATTTTTTTTGCCATTCCGAATTGATATAAAACGCGAAAATAATAAAAACTTTTTGTTTGGAAAACAAAGATTCGTGGTAATGGGCAAAATAGGTTTGAAAAATGGCGCCAGATCCGTGTTTTTTTTGGAGATATCTGTTGTTGCTTCGCATGATGCGGGGGCAGACAACATTTTTTTGGGCTAGCTACAAGCTTTGAAAGCGCCCAAAAAAATACCCAGCCACACGAGGCCTTTGATTAAGAAAAAGAGAAAACCGCCGATACCAAATCGGCGGATCCATGATTTCCAGTACTTATGTTCCATGTTCAGCGGTGATTTTTACCAGTTCAGTTTAAAATGGCGGGTGTTTAAAGTAATAAAACACCAGATTTGCGTTTAGAAATATCAACGTAACTACTTACCAAAGCCACTTCGCCCATGCGCCCCTATTATTCAGTCTTCTTGTGTACGATGCTCCTTGTTGTAACACTTCCTGCTTGCAAGCATGAACCACTTGTTCCGCCGGGGCCTCCCGTTGATCCGTCTGTCGGGCTTGCTTGTGATGCGGATACCGTATATTTTCAAAACCAGGTTTTGCCCATATTGGTTTCCAACTGTACCGAGTCGGGTTGTCACAATGAACAGGACCACAAAGAAGGCGTCGTCACCACATCCTACCAAACACTACTTTCCACAGTAGAACGTGTCACCCAAAACGATTGGGAAAAGAATAAGTTGATAAAATCACTAGAAGAAACTGATTTATCTGAAAGAATGCCCCGAAACAAGCCTTCGTTGTCGGTTGAGCAGATCAATCTGATCAAAAAATGGGTATTACAAGGAGCACTGAACAACAGATGTGATGCGTCATTCGGTGGGTGTGATACCATTGGTGGAGCGGTGTATGCCGGCTTTGTTCAGCCCTTGGTACAAACCCAGTGTAAGGGCTGCCACAGTGGCAACAGTCCGCAGGGTGGTATCAAATTGACAACTTACGCAGAAATCAAAACGCAGGCGCTCAGCGGAAAACTATACGACTCCATGATACGGAGCGCCAACTGGATGCCCAAGGGGGGCGCTATGTTGGATGATTGCGCGCTGGCAAAAATTAAAACGTGGGTTGATGCCGGTGCACCCGAGAATTAAGGCGCTGATTACGGGGGAGTTGCGCCTTGCCGAAAG
>CAIZLM010000175.1 GCA_903933805.1 uncultured Bacteroidota bacterium
GACAAAAAAGTGGCCATTTTTTGCCAGACGACGCGGATTTTTGTAGGCCGTAGCAGCGCTACGGTCAATAAAATCTGCGAAGTATGGCGGAAAATGGGCCTTTTTGGGCCAGACAGCGTGCCACGCTAACCAGTTACCCTTTTTTAATGTTGTTTTGTGGTCGTTTTTCAAGCACTCCACCTTCTCTAAGATGATCGGTTAACAATGCTGTACGACAACCACAACAGACCCATTCATTACCTCCGGCTCGCGGTGACGGATCGCTGCAACCTGCGGTGTAACTATTGCATGCCGGAACATGGGCTGGAGTGGCTCGCGCGAGATGCCTTGCTCACGTACGAGGAAATGCTCCGCTTGTGCCGCCTCCTGATTGGCCTCGGCATCACCAAAATTCGCATCACCGGCGGCGAGCCATTTGTGCGAAAAGACATGCTGAAATTCCTCCAGTCGCTCTCGGCCATCAAGGGTCTGAAGGAAATCAGCATCACCACCAATGGCGTCGCAACCAACGCCTTGATACCCCAATTGGCACAACTGGGTATCCGATCGGTGAACCTAAGTTTGGATACCCTCGACCGAGAGCGTTTTTTTCAAATAACCCGGCGCGATGAACTACCCCTAGTGCTCGAAACGATGCACACCATGCTCCAGCACGATTTTAAGGTCAAAATTAACGCCGTCATCCTCCAAGGCATAAATGATACCGACATTGTTTCCCTCGCCGAACTCACCCAAGACTTAAAAGTAGATGTTCGTTTCATCGAGGAAATGCCCTTCAATGGGGGGGATCATGCAGCAACTCCCCCCTTCTGGGACCATCTCAGAATCCTGGAAACACTCCAAACGCGCTGGCCAAACTTAAAAAAAATCACCGACGAACCCCATTCCACCTCCCTGAACTACCACCAACACGGACACCTGGGGAACATTGGTATCATCGCCGCTTGGACCCGCAGTTTTTGCGGCTCCTGCAACCGAATCCGCATCACCCCGCAAGGCATGCTCAAAACCTGCCTGTATGACCATGGTGTACTCCACCTCCGCGACGAAATGCGCAACGGAAAAAGTGACGCTTACCTCACCGAAAAACTGTTGGATGCTTTCGGAAAACGCCACAAAGACGGCTGGGAAGCCGAAAAAAACAGTGCGCACACGGGGGACGCAACGTCTATGGCAAGTATTGGCGGATAAGCTTTCAAACATCGCAACTGGTTAGCGTGGTCGCGTCTGAGACAAAAAAGTGACCATTTTTTGCCAGACGAAGCGGATTTTTGTAGGCCGTAGCCTCGCTACGGTCAAAAAAATCTGCGAAGTAGGACGGAAAATGGGCCTTTTTGGGACAGACAGCGTGCCACCTAACCAGTTACCAAACATCTAAACCATGATCACTGTACAAGAAGCCGACCACATTATCTCCGCACAACAGTGGCGCCACGGCATGACCGTCGTGCCACTGCTGCAAGCCTACGGACGTGTTTTGGCAGAAACCATCGTTGCCGACCGCGACATTCCGCCCTATCACCGGGTTGCCATGGATGGTATCGCCATCCGGTGGTGTGACTATGACAACGGATGCAGGTCTTTCTACATCTCGGGTACCGTGGGAGCTGGCGCAACAACAACGGCGCCCCCTGCTGAAAATACCTGTCTGGAAATCATGACCGGGGCAGCGTTGCCTCCCGGAACAGACACCGTAATCCCGTACGAACAGGTAATCATCAACAACGGAATCGCTGAAATAAAGCAAAACTCCGTCACAAAAGGCCAAAATATACACACAAAAGGCCGGGATAAAAAAAGCGGAGACCTGCTGATTCCATCCGGCACAAAAATTGGACCCTCGGAAATCAGCGTCGCCGCAGCCGTTGGAAAAACACAGTTGCTCGTCGTCCAGCACCCGCGCATCGCCATATTCTCCTCCGGGAACGAACTGGTGGATGTTGGCGCCACACCCCTACCCTACCAGATTCGCCGCTCCAACAGCTATGCCATACACACTTGCCTACAAGAAATTGGCATCCATGCCGAAATGGGGCATTTGCCCGATGACCTGGCGATGATCAAAGAAATGCTCCAAAAAGCCATCGAAGATTTTGACGTCATTGTACTGAGTGGGGGTATTTCCATGGGAAAATACGACTTTATCCCGCAGGCGCTGGCGGAAATTAGCGTAAAATGCTTGTTTCACAAAGTAAAGCAAAGACCTGGAAAACCCATTTGGTTTGGAACTTTCGGGCAAAATGGGGTGGTTTTTGCGTTGCCGGGCAACCCAGTCTCTACGTTCCTGTGCTTGATTCGCTACACGATGCCCTGGTTGGAAACCGCCATGAAATTACCCCCCAAACAAGTGCGTTTCGCCTTGCTGGACGGTGACTGGGCATTCGAGCCAGCCTTGCAATACTTCTTACCTGTACGGGTAAAACAGGATAAAATGGGCACAATATGGGCTTCTCCCCTGAAAACCAATGGTTCAGGTGACTTCGCGAGCCTGCTCGAAGGCGATGGATTCCTAGAATTACCGGCAGAACAAAGTACATTCAAAAAGGGCGATGCCTTCAGAATTTGGTTGTACCGATAACCGGAATCCAACGCCACGATACCTTCAGGCCCGCACCTTTGCGTTTTCCAAAAGATGACGCATCATTTCCTTGGCACGAAAAAGTTGCGCCTTAACGGTCCCAATGGGTACATGGAGCTGCTCAGAAATCTCCTCATAGCTCATTTCTTCGTAAAAACGAAGCTCAATCATCTTGCGAAAACGGGGCGTTAAACGCTGCAATATGGCAGATACCATCGCAATACGCTCTTTTCGGATGACTTCCTCCTCCGGGTTCAACAATCCATCAGACAAATTGGAAAGCGCGGAAGCATCATAGTCTGCAAGGTGCTTGTGCGCAGGCCGGCGGC
>CAIZLM010000176.1 GCA_903933805.1 uncultured Bacteroidota bacterium
GCTTCGTCTGACAAAAAATGGCCACTTTTTTGTCTCAGACGCGACCACGCTAACCAGTTACCAGAATTTTTTGCCGGAAACACCGGTAAAAAAGCCGAAGTAACGGTTTTTTGTTTGGCAATATTGCCCGAAAAAACGTTGTTTCGGCTTTTTTTTTGAATAAAACTGTCAGAGATGAAATTAAGCAAATTTATTTTGGCAAAAAGCTGATTAGACTAAAAGAACTAGTTTATTTTATTGTGTTCATGTTATAAAAAAGGTTTGTTAACAAAATTAACAGAGGTCGGACCGCGATTTACTTGCACAATATTTTTTTTGATCGTATCTTTGGCCAACTTTACTGAAGCAAAATAAAATTTCTCACTACTCATAAGTGCCATGTCTGAAAAATTAGATAAAATTGACCTCAAAATACTGAAGATACTTCAAGAGAACAGCAAAATCACCAACCTAGATCTCTCCAAAAAGATTGGCCTTTCTCCTGCGCCCACCCTCGAACGTGTCAAAAAGTTGGAACAAAGCGACATCATCCAAAGTTATCACGCTCAGGTAAATCCGCACCAGATGGGCCTGAATGTTAAAACTTTTGTGTTGGTATCCCTCGCTTGGAAAAGAGAAAACGCCCTCAATAGCTTCCTTGAGAAAATAAGTGTTATCGATGAAGTTACGGAGTGCTACATCATCACTGGAGAAGCAGATTTTCTGATGAAAATTGTTTGTAAGGATATCCCAACGTACGAACAACTGTTGTTCAAGACCATCAGCCAAATTGAAGAGATCGAGCGCCTGAAAACACTCATGACGCTCTCTACTGTGAAAGACGCTAAAATATTGCCCTACAACTACGAAGATAAGTAGTCCTCGCAGTACTTATCCTTGTAGATACCCCCTGTTTTCGTCTTACGAAAACAGGGGGTATTTTATTTGTTGTTGGGTAGGTTGTTGCGTGCCAGACAAAAAATGACCACTTATTTGTCTTAGAGGCAAACACGCTAACCAATTGCGCAGATTTTATAAATAAAACATTTTTTTTATTCTTTGTTTTATACATTTGTCAAAATATTACATCGAATAACTAACATAAATTCCACATGAAAATTCCACTTTGGCTCATCGCGCTTTTTTTCGCGGGTTACACGGTTTGGTGTGCTAATTACTGGCACCAATACCGCAACAGCCGTTGTTGCAACGACACAACCTCGTTGCCCGACTCAAACGGCACTCCGCTGTTCAATTGGAACACCGATAAACCCATTCCAAACACTCAATTCCCAGACTGGAAAAAAGGCCTGCTGGCAAAAGGCGGTCAAGGGGACACCCTGACCATCACCGGTTTCTACCGCGCCTCAGAACCCTTGGGGGAAAAACTAGCCCTGGCAAGGGCCTCCGCCCTAAAGTCAAGCATGATGCCGGAGATGCCGGAGATCCGTTTGCATACCAATACCAAACTGGTGCCGGAAGATGGCCTCGCCAATGGATCAGCACCAAAAGAATCTGCCAGCTATGCTTGGTCTAAAATGATCCTGAAAGCAGATCAAGGCGCCATCATAGAAGCGGATAACGCCATCACCATTCTATTCCCTTCCAATTCAACCGATCGGGACCGCAGCTCTGAAGTGGAAGACTACCTGAAGGTGCTGGTTGAAAAACACAAAACAACCACCAGCACATTCTCTGTCGTAGGATTCACCGATGATGTAGGAGAAGCTGATGTAAATCAAAAACTTGGACTGGGTAGAGCCAAAGCAATAGGCCTATTCCTCACCAAAAGGGGTATAGATACCAAACGTATCAATATCGACTCCAAAGGCGAAGCCAATCCCGTTGCCGACAACAGCACCGAAGATGGCAGACACCAAAACCGCCGCGTCGTCATCACCGTCAACCGTTAAACTTTCAAAACAAACGAAAAAATGCACTTTTTATACATATTGCTCGACAACATGGCCTTCTCTGAAACCCTCCCCACGGCCCTCGCACTCTGCTTCGTACCGCTCCTCATTGGATGGTTGGCCGCAACTGTTTATCACAAAGTCGGTTGGCTGAAAACAACCCTCCGTGATCTTACCGCCGACAATAAAATGCTGTCAGACAAAGTAGATCAGCTTACTTCTGATAACACAGATCTAAAAGTTACCATCACCCAACGGGATGCTGAAATCAACGATAAAAACGAGCAAATCAGAAAATTGAAGAACGACCTGATTATTTGTGAAAGTGATCTAAATGCACTAAAAACGACAAAAAAATAGTAACTGATTGAGGCGCGCGCGTATGAGGCAAAAAAGTGGCCATTTTTTGCCAGACAAAGCAGATTTTTGCAGGCAGTAGCGGCGCTACGGTCAAAAAAATCTGCGAAGTATGGCAGAAAATGGGCCTTTTTGGGCCAGACAGCGCGTCCCCCAATCAGTTACATAAAATAACTGCTTGGCGCGCGCGCGTCTGAGATAAAAAATAAAACAAAAGCTTTACACACCGCTTTTATGAAACCCGGTGGCTTTCCACTGAAGACAGCCACCGGGTAAGCTGGCTTTGTTTTATCTTATAGGCGCTGAAACGCATGTTATCGCAAAAAATGATGCTTTGATGACGATTGAATCAACTTAATGTTGTCATGTATTGATACTTTTGCGACCCAAAATCAGTTTATGGAAGCCATTGCGAAAGGCATATTGTCTGGATTGGGTTACGGTCTGCTCATCGGTCCCTTGTTTTTCTTCAACATCAGGCTAACACTTAGCCACGGTTTCCGACATGGCGTCGCCTTGGTAATGGGCGCGCTTGCCAGCGACATTGCGTTGGTACTCGCCAGTTGGTGGAGTGCGAACAGACTTGCTGCCATTTCAAACAGCAATATGTTTCAAGACTGGGTGGGGCTGTTGTGTGGCTTGTTGCTGCTCGGCTTCAGCATCTCGGCTATTTTTCCTAGAAAACGCAATTTTACCAATTCAGCACAAGGCGCTTTGCCCATCTCCAAACACCGGTACTCCCTGCTACAGGGCTTCCTGATTAATTCTTCCAACCCATCCAACTGGCTTTTTTGGCTGAGTATCGCCACCGTTGCAAGGTCAGAAGCTCCCCCCGATAACCCACAATACGCACAAATTTTTTTGATTTCAGCGGTGTTTTCACTCGTCACAACCGATCTCAGCAAAGTACTGTTGGCCCACAAAATTGGCAGTCGATTGAAACCGGGTGTACCTGAAAAAATTGTCCAAATAGCAGGCGTCGTACTGTCTTGCCTGAGTATTTGGGTGCTGTTCCGGGTCTTTCAGAACTGGTGACACAAACCGCCTACAGACCTTAAACAACCTTATTCCTTCCTGAATTTTTAATCATCTTTTATTCCTAGCTCATTACATGGAATCGGTTCGAGAACAACTATTACTACTCATCAGCACCCCTCTTTACGTCGGCGTGATCTTGTTCGAAATGGCCATAAGCCATTACCATGATCGCAATACTTACACCTTTAAGGATACTATTACCAATTTATACTTCATGTTGTTGAATGGTGGCATCGATCTGTTGTTCAGGGTTGTGTATGTTGTTTGTTTCCAGTTGTTTTACGCACAGCGGGTGTTGGAAATTCAATCCCAGTTTTGGTACTGGTTTTGGTTGATCATAGGAATGGACTTCCTGTACTATTGGCTTCACCGCGTTGATCACTTCTGTCGGTTCTTCTGGGCGATACACATCACCCACCATTCTTCGGAGAAATTCAACCTTTCAGTAGGTTTCCGCTCCTCTGTACTCCAACCCCTATACCGTTTTGTGTACTTTATCCCGCTGGCCATGGTAGGTTTCAAACCATTGGACATTGTTTTTATTTTCTCTGCTACTCAAATATGGGGTATCCTCGTGCACACGGAGTACATCAAGCAATTGGGCTGGCTGGAATATATTTTGGTGACGCCCTCACACCACAGGGTACACCACGCCTACAATCCCTTGTATCTGGACCGAAACATGGGCATGTTCCTGATTATTTGGGATCGTTTGTTTGGTACTTTCCAAAAAGAGATGCCGCCGGAGGAATACCCAGCCATCCAATACGGGCTCTCAAAACAGGTTGAAAAACCCAATCCTTTGAACATTGTATTCCACGAATGGCAAAACATACTGCAGGACCTGCGCCAAAATGTGCCCCTAAAAGCCAAGTTGCTGTACCTCTTCGGGCCGCCAGGATGGAGCCATGATGGCAGCCGTAAAACATCCAATCAAATGCGCGACCAGGAAACACTGGATCGGAATAGGACTACTTCATAGAGAAAGCATGTGTTTTCATCGAATCCTGCGTTGATTGCACCACAGGAACCTTACTTTTGGGCGATTCCTTGATAACGGACGCATCGACATGAAACAATTACTCCGAATACTAAGCGAAGGCGCAGCCCAAGCCTGGCAACAATTGGTGGCCAACAAACTGCGGTCATTCCTCTCCCTATTGGGCATCACCATTGGTATATTTTGCATCATCGGGGTGAAAAGCGCGGTTAATTCGCTCGAAGACAACATACGGGGCAGCTTAGAGAAACTTGGCAACGATGTAATCTACATAGAAAAATTCTCTTGGGCAGAAGACCCAGGCGCCAACTATTGGAAATGGATGCGCCGCCCCAATTTTTCCTTCTCGGAATACGAGGTACTCCGGGACAACCTAGACAACGCCGACCTAATCGGATATTGGCAGTTTCTAGGCGCAAAAACGGTCAAATGGCACTCCAACAGCGTTGAAAGAGTTTTCTTGCTGGGCATGACCGAAGATTGCCGCGATTTGTTTCACTTGGAGTTTGATGGGGATGGCCGATATTTCTCTCCCGTAGAATACCAAAATGGCACGGATGTGTGCATTTTGGGCGGCGTTATTGCCGAAGAGATTTTTGGGGTGGATGTTGACCCGCTCGAGAAAGAAGTAAACGTCAGCGGCCGTAAATTACGGGTCGTGGGCGTGTTGAAGAAGTCCGGCAAAGAATTACTCAAACCCTTCAATTTTGACAACGGCATTTTGGTGGGCTACAACCTCGCTCGAAGGGGCTTCGGCGTACGGGCCAAAGGCGATTTCGATCGCACCAGCCTACTTGTTAAAGCCAAATCTGGCGTTGACTTGGAGGTCATGAAAGATGAGATAACCGGTGTTCTACGCGGTGAACGCCGTATCAAACCCAGAGAAGAAAACAATTTTGCACTGAATACTTTATCGGTACTCAGTGGGCTGTTCGACAGTGTTTTCGGTACGCTCAACATCGCTGGGTTTATCATCGGTGTTTTTGCCCTGTTTGTGGGTATGTTCTCCGTGGCAAACATCATGTTCGTTTCTGTAAAAGAACGCACCAACATCATCGGTATAAAAATGGCCCTCGGGGCAAAACGCTGGTTTATCCTGCTCGAAATCCTCTTCGAAGCCGTTGCACTGTGTATTGTGGGAGGCCTTATCGGACTATCCCTGATCTGGATGGTCACCTTTGCCATCTCACAAGCAATGGACTTTGACATTCACCTGTCGTTTAGCAACACCTTAATCGGTATCTTAACTTCCATCTTGGTCGGCGTATTGTCAGGACTTATTCCGGCAGCTCAGGCAAGTCGTATGGATCCAGTGGAAGCCATCCGCAAGTAAGCGCCTGTTGGGGATATCAGCCTGCTGAAAATAAGCAACTGGTTGGGTGGTCGGCTCTGAGACAAAAAATGGGCCTTTTGATGGCCAGAAAGCGTAGCACCCAACCAGTTGCTAAAATAAAATATTGCACCGTACTCAGCCACCTACATAGTTGTGTGGGGTAAGCATTTTTAGTTCCTCTTTCACGGCATCAGCCACGGCCAGGGTGTCGATAAAGTCGTGCAGATGCTCCCGTGTAATGAGTGCGTGGCCACGTGTCAGATCTTTGAGGGCTTCATAGGGCTGCGGATATCCTTCCCGACGTAAAATAACCTGTATGCCTTCTGCTACAACCATCCAATTGTCTTCAAGGTCATCAAACAGTTTTCCTTCATTGAGTGTAAGCTTACTCAAGCCCCTGAGGACAGACTTGAACGCAATAATGGTATGCCCCACCGGAACACCAATGTTTCGCAGTACGGTTGAATCGGTGAGATCACGCTGAAGTCGGCTGATGGGTAATTTATCTGCCAAATGGTGAAACAGCGCGTTTGCAAGTCCCAAATTACCCTCGGCGTTCTCAAAATCTATGGGGTTCACCTTGTGGGGCATCGCAGAAGATCCCACTTCACCGGCAACTGTTTTCTGCTTAAAATATTCTACCGACACGTACGTCCAAATATCCCGGCAAAAGTCAATCATAATGGTATTGATCCGACTGAGTGCCTGACATTGCGCGGCAAAACAATCGTAATGTTCAATCTGAGTAGTGGTTCGAGAACGCTCCAACCCCAGAAATTCCAAGACAAAACCATCGCCAAAAGACTGCCAATTGTAATCCGGGTAAGCGGCATAGTGTGCATTGAAATTACCCGTTGCCCCTCCAAATTTCGCCCGATGGGGAATACCGCGCAGCAATACCAACTGAACATCCAATCTTTCCACAAAAACAGCGAATTCTTTGCCCAACAAGGTCGGTGAAGCTGGCTGACCATGGGTGCGCGCCAACATCGGAACCCGTGCCCACGCCTGGGCATACTGTTCGATCTGATCGCGCATTTGCTGCAACAGCGGATAATAGACCTCCAACAATGCGTTTTTAAAGAGCAAGGGCGTGGCCGTGTTGTTGATGTCCTGAGAGGTCAGCCCAAAATGAACGAATTCGCGCAAATGCCCCAGCTCAAGCCCATCAAAACGTTCTTTCAAAAAATATTCCACCGCTTTTACATCGTGGTTGGTCGTGCGTTCAATAGATTTAATTTGCTCCGCATCTGCCAAACTAAATCGTTCAAAAATTGCGTTTAGATCGTCAATCTTATCGTCCTCAAACGACCCAAGTTGGGGCAACCCATACTGACAAAGGGCAATGAAATATTGAATTTCGACAAATACCCGGTATCGAATCAGCGCGTATTCACTGAAATAAGCGCTCAATTCTTTGGTTTTGTCTGCGTAACGCCCATCAATCGGGGAAATGGCTGATAACATATCGTCTTTTTGTTTGTACTGCATTTGCTACAATATCCAAATTGTAACTGGTTAGCGTGGTCGCGTCTGAGACAAAAAAGTGACCATTTTTTGTCAGACGAAGCGGATTTTTGTAGGCCGTAGCAGCGCTACGGTCAAAAAAATCTGCGAAGTATGGCGGAA
>CAIZLM010000177.1 GCA_903933805.1 uncultured Bacteroidota bacterium
CAATGCAGATATATTCAAGGTTTCACCATCAAAACTGAGGATATTACCGCCAAGATTTAAGTTAGTGAACACCCAATTATTGTCATACCTATTTTGTCCAAAAACTACACAGGAATAGGCTGTCCAAATCAGAAAAAAAATCAAATACCGCATGTCTTTCAATAAAAGCACAGGCTGCGACCCGACCAGGTCGCAGCCTGTATGGTGAATGGAATTAAGGTTTTACGACAAAAACTTTGATGACCTGTCGCTGACCGTTGCTGCCGCTAACGGTGCAGATGTACACGCCGGAGGGCACACCTGAGAGGTCAAGGTACTTTGCCTCGTCAGCAAGTGTGAACTGCGCTTCCCGCCATGCGCTTCCAGTCATATCTTGAAGGATGATCTGCCCGTATTGGTCAGGCAATGTGCGGACAAAGATGCCTTCGGAGGCCGGGTTGGGATAGGCCAATGCTTGTATGGTCAGTTGTTTTTTGTCGGATCGCTGGCCAAAACTGTTGTCTAACACCTGTTCCTGTACGGGAGGAGCTATTGGGTAGCAACCGGTGTAGTCGTCGCTCCAATTGCCCTCGTTGCAGCCCGTGAGCAGGCCCCGTGCGCGATAGACCCCGTGCCCGTCAGTTTTGGGACACTCGGCGGCGATACTGGTGAGTACAGCGACCTGTGCAGCAGTAAGTTCGCCGTTCTGGAAAAGCTCCCGCCGGATGGCGATATCGTTCACCGTTTTTTCGTGCTGTTCGTAGTCTTTGGCAGCTGTGACCGCGTTGTTGAGCGCAAGCGCCTCCTGCAATTTTGACATCAAAACAGCCTGATACGCGGTATTTATTTTACTGTACAGGCTGTCTAGCCTGCGCAGTTCACCCAATGCAAGGTTCTTGCCATTCTGTGCGGAAGTCAACGCGGCAGCATTGGTGGATGTGTCCATGATCGAATCCGCCAAAAACAACTCGCTAATGGCCAAATTTTCCCCTGTTTTTATCTGGCTCAACTGCGCCGCAAGGCTCGCCGAAACGTTCAGACCTTCAGCTATTTTTTCCTCAACAGCGTAGAGTTGACCCACTGAAGTGTTCGACTCACTGGCAAGGAAGGGACCAAATTCGGCATAGATACCCTGTAAACCAGGGTTTTGCATCAATTTGGCGTACAGGTAACGCTTGGCCGTCCAGGCGTGAGCCGTGCTAAAGCCCGTCAAGTTGATGGTGCCTACGGCAATGGCCCTGTCAGTTTCTGTGGGCCCAGTAATATGGTCAATGCAATCCCCCTCGCCTGGGAACCCCGTCGGGTCTGGCTTGAACCACTCGTCCATCTGGTCGGGTTCTATATCCGCCGGGTGATATTCAGAAAAAAAGGCATATCCCAGTCCTTGTGTGTTTCGCACCGATTGCGCCGTGTGAGCCCAAATCCGAGAGTCTTGTGCATTCTCTGGCGGCCAACAGTATGCATGCCACGTAGGTATTATGTTGATCCACTTGTCGTACCATTTGTTGCCATTATGCTCGCCGCCCTCTATTCCTTGTTCCCCGATGAATCCATCTTCAACCCGGAAGGAGTTTCCTCCTCCAGTATGGGTATTGACAAAGTGCTGTGTACCCATGCTCATCCCTCGAAAGTACATCGGATAGACGCTCTCCCGCAGGTCGTTCGCACAGAATACGGTGTTGGTAAAATCCTGTGAATAGATTCCGGTAAAGAAATTATTTGAGAACGCTGTGCTTGGGTTGTAAGTAAAGATGTTGCCAGAAACATGATTCCCTCCCCCTATTGAACCCCAAAGATACATGCCTACATCATATCCAGCAGATGACAATGGCCCCCAAGACCCAGAGTCAAAAGTATTTGAATAAATGCTAAATTGATTCTTGGTACCATTTGCTAAGAGTATTCCGTATAACGGGGCGCCGTTAAGATTTTCAATAGGATGGTCTATAAAAAAATCATTGAATTGTATAATTGTTGAGGTGGTAGAAGGATACTCTCCTGTTAGGTATACTTCAGAGGACCAGGTATTTGACAGCTGCGCCACCGAGAAGTTGAAGTTGTTCCAGTCCACCCGGATGTTCGTGCCGCCGCCCATCGTCGCGCCGCCCACCATTTCGATGCCCCGGAGGTGTTCCGTTTTTTCGGGGTCAGAGAAATTGCCGCCAAAGAAATTATGGTTGATGTCAACCGCCGCGTTCAGCGCAAACCCGGCAGCCTGAATGTGGCGATAAATGTTGTTGCCACTGACTTGCGCAGCCACGTCGTCAGTGTAATTGAAATTATTGTTCTGCGCG
>CAIZLM010000178.1 GCA_903933805.1 uncultured Bacteroidota bacterium
CCATCACCGCCGTTGAAGCGCGGAGGCCCTTGGATGGTCAGGCCACCGACAAATACCACCCCATCCCCGCGGCCTTCACCCCCGAGCGCTTGTACCTGTGGGTTGCTGAGCCCCTGGATCCCCAAGGCCACCTGGCCCTTCATGTCGTCACCTCGGCCACTGCCCCCGGCAAAGCGCGGAAGTATGAGTGTGCCCTGAATGGTGAGGCTGCTGGCAAGTACCATGTTGTCGCCGCGACCATCACCGCCGTTGAAGCGCGGAGGCCCTTGGATGGTCAGACCACTCGCCAATACCACCCCATCACCCCGTCCTTCACCCCCGAGCGCTTGTACCTGTGGGTTGCTGAGCCCCTGAATCCCCAAGGCTACTTGGCCCTTCATGTCGTCTCCTCGGCCACTGCCCCCGGCGAAGCGCGGGAGCGTGAGCGTGCCCTGAATGGTGAGACTACTGGCGAGAACCATGTTGTCGCCGCGGCCATCGCCGCCGTTGAAGCGCGGGGGGCCTTGGATGGTGAGACCGACGGCAAACACCACCGCATCCCCGCGGCCCTCGCCGCCGCGGGCCAACACGGTGGAATTGTTCATCACGGCCTGTACGCCGCCGGCATTGCCTTGTACCACAATCATCTGCCCGCTGCCGCCAGCAAATTGTGCGTATGTACGTGACGATACCAAACAGCTCAGCAGTACCATGAACAAGCACGGTATGTACCTTGATCCGCAATATATTCTTCCCGCATTGGCGATTGACTTCATGGTTGTTTCGTTTTTTGGTTTTACGTGCTAATAAGACGGTGCTTAGTCCGCTGATACACCCTTCCCAACAGTGGCGGAATGTACCTTTACAGAGCCTCGTTCATTGTTACTCCCCCGCGGCTACCGGCTAACGACGAACAGCCCGGAAGCCGATGTTGTTGTTCCTGTTGGAGTTCGAATTGCCAGCGTTGTTGCGGTCTGAGACCTGCAGGTTGTTGGTATTGTTGTTCCAAGAGCCACCGCGCCAGCCGGCGCCGTATGTTACACAGAAAACCCTTTTATTATTTTAGCCGCGTCAATCGAAAGCCTACCCAATATGTGGGGAAACCTGTTATTCGTATGAAACAGCCTACATTGTTGTTCGCATCATCTCTTTTCATTTGATGCAGGACTTTGCTGTCGGGGAGTGTACCCGACCGTTGCAGGAACTTCCTTGAAATTTCCTGTTCAATCATGTCGCGCTTAATATCATTGGCATCAAACTTAGGAGATCCTATTTAGGATAAAATTGGTCTTTTTTAACGCTAAACAACCCGATACCTAAGCAGTTAATGTCATTTTTTGTTGTTTTCTTGTTCCATTCGAAGCCATCCACCCAACATTTTACCTTCTTGCTGCAAGCATTCGGTTGAATAGTGCAACGCACTGGCGTTTATTAATTTTAATTTCCAAGCCATCCTCAAATGCAACCGAAGTTTTTCGATATTAGCACTCACCTCTTGTAGTTTCTTTGTACGATCTATCCCCCTTGGCGAATAAAAAGCTTCAACAAGTCCGTCCATTATTAAAAAGCAATTTCGACTGAGGTACTCGCCAAAACTAAAGCGCAGATCTTTTGGAAATTTCTTCACTTTGTATAGAATCCATACCGTGAAATCCGCATGCCTTTCCAAAAGTGGGGGCAGCTCTGCCCGATCTTGCAGGAGAATGGTGTGTTGCTCTTTTACTTCCATCTGAGTACTTTATTCATAGATTTAATTTGAAAATCGTGTTCCATCATGAACTTCGTCACCGGGTATTGTCCAAATATCTGCTTGCGAAGCGTGTAGGTATTGCCTTTCTCTGCGTGGGCATTCCAAGATTGAACACGCCGATGCAAGTCTGCAAAACCTGCTGCTGTACGAAAAGGAATATGCGCGATGGCGTACGCAAGGTTTTTTCGAAACCGTTCCGCTGACGCGCGTTTCAAGCGAAGATGGTCTCGAAATATCCGAAACCCTAAAAAAGTCAGCCCGTCCCGGTAGCTTGAAGGCCCACCCGATGGATGCAACGATAATTTTAAAATATCACTACAATATGCGGTTATCTCATTTTCGAGGGTTATCAGTTCAGATTTTGTGTTGCTGAATACCACCATATCATCCATATATCGAATGTAAGCGCCATGTTTCAGCCGGTGCTTCACAAACTGATCTACTTCATTCAAGTACCAATTAGCCATCAATTGACTGGTTAAGTTGCCGATTGGAAGTCCTTTGTGTTTGTCGGTAACCAAAGGCGTCCCTTGTACAACAGGAGGAACATCAAACAGCGACAACTGCTGTACAACAGGTGCATATTGGTCGGCCAAAGCATGGTTGTTCGAAGAATCCAATATGTGTGTCAATAGCCAATCCACTCCTTCATCGCAAACCGTTCGCCGAACAATCCCCAACAGGGTAGCCCTATGAATGCTGTAAAAAAACTTCTTAACATCTAAATGTATCCAGTATGTATTTTGGCGCATCATAGTTTGTGCCGCTAAAACACCTCGGTGTTGCCCCTTCTGCAACCGACACGCATAGCTGTGGTGGATAAACTTTCGGTCTATAATCGGCTCTATGACATCGTGAATGGCATGGTGCACCACCCTGTCGGTAATGCCAGCCGCCAAAATAATACGCTCCTTCGGATCATACACCTTGAAGACTTCATAGCGCCCGTGCTTGAATGTCCTGTCTTTCAGTTGCTCCGATAACTTCCATAAATGGTACTCCATGCCCATCTTCCAGCCTGCACCATGCTGCTTGAACCGCAACCCCTTCGACAACGCATTCTTTGCCGCACGATACAAATTTACCGGACTGCATACGGTCGCATATTGATCCTTTATCTTGATGCCCATTTGTTAAAAAAAGGTGATTTCCAAAAAAAAATTTTTTGGGGCCAGCCCCAAACCCCGAAAACCAAACCCCAACTCCCCCGCGGCTACCGGCTAACGACGAACAGCCCGGAAGCCGACGTAGAGGCTCCTGTAGGAGTACGAATAGCCAGCGATGATGCGGTCTGAGACCTGCATGTCGGCGGTATCGGAGTCCCAAGAGCCACCGCGCCAGCCGGCGCCGTATGAATCCAGACCGGGCCATGTGGCGGCATCTGCATTGCCGTCGCTAGTCAGTAGGCCATCCCCATGGATACCTGTGAAAGCACGACCCTTCTCGTTGCCAATCGTAACAGCACGCTCCCACAAGTTGCCACTAAGCTCCATGATTCCCCAGTAAGATGCCCCGGAACTCACCCGACCCGTGTTGTAACCATTTGCAGCAAATATGCCCACCCGAAGTGGACCAAGATAATTACCATTTACTGGATCATAATTGTTATTAAAATGAACTGCATTGCCTTCTGTGATGCTGTAGTTCGTAGCAATGCCTTCGTTGGCAGATCCTTCATTGTTTAGGGTGTATCTTTGATTGTAACCATTGGCCACCACATTTGGTGTACCCCAAGCGAATTCCCCCCCAACCGCCGGTTGGTCGCCGCGGCAGGCTTTTTCAAACTCCAGCTCTGTCATGGGCCGAAGACCCGACCAATCGGCGTAGGCAGTACCGTCTGCCCAACTCAGGTAGTTGCAGGCCACATCCGGCAACGTGGTCGCATAGTTGCCCACCGTATTACCGGAGACTTGATTTCGATTACTACCTGTAGCGTTTAAATATCTGGTGCTCGCTTGCGATTGCGTCAACGTGTTCAAGAAATCCACGTACTGCTGCTGGGTGACTTCGTATTTCATACAG
>CAIZLM010000179.1 GCA_903933805.1 uncultured Bacteroidota bacterium
CAGACGAGTTTCTTGCAATTTTTTTGTAACTGGTTAGGTGGCACGCGGTCTGGCCAAAAAAGGCCTCTTTTTTGTCTCAGACGCGACCACGCTAACCAGTTACATTTTTTTGATGGATAAAAAAGCCGACCGGAATCAATCCTGGCCGGCTTTTTTTATCCATGAAAATCTATCCAATGACACCGGAAAGTCAATTTCGCGCAATCGTTGTGGCTGTTTTTCTGGGCGCTATGTTGCCATCTAAGTATAGTATATTTCGCTTGTTAGGTCTTGCATTGTCGAACAAGAAGATAGCGGGTTGGCGTGTCCGGCCTTGTTCCTGCTGCCAAACGCAACGCGAATAGTGGCAGTCTAGCGGGCATGTCGGATAACACATACAGTACAAGAGCAACTGCTTTTGGTGCTTTCTATGGTACAGGGTGCATTTCCGGTATTGATTACGGTGAATGGACATCTGCATATTACAACTACCCCCAGTGTCAGGTTTTATGATGAGCTGCGACCACCCAACGATATGCTTTACGACAACGTAATAATACCACCGTTTTGAATGCACGCTGGTGGCAGACTTGGAATCGGTGCGTGCTGGTCAGAATTTGTACCAAAACTGCGCAGCCATTTGCGCAAACCTGAAAAAAGGCCAGATTTTATCGCATCCTCTTGGTTAGGCACCTGTTTGAGGTCATGTTTACGGCTTAGGTCAACGAAATAGCCTTCACCTACACGTGGTAGCGGTACTTGATTGATTCTATTAATGACTGATTCCATATCAGGGTGACGGCCATGTAAGACTTTAACTTTCCCACAAATTTTAAAAGGGTAAATAAACCGGCAATGATATTCTTCAGGAATAATGGCAAAACGTAGGTCGCTGTGATAAAGTGCCGCACGGAATGCAGGTTGAGAGGGCGCTTTTGGCATTAGTGACTCAGTTTGCTGGTGGTAATCGCACCAGATATCAAAGAATGCCTGCACTTTTGGCGTGCGTTTAAAGAGTAGCATTCCTGTGTTCATACCAGGGAAACAAGCCGGAACCGCTGCATTTAAAAATTCTGGAATCGGTATAGACAAACCCATACTGGCCAAGCGATAGGGGGCATGCGGTACCGCCAAGTCGAACCGATCCAGCAACATGAAGATGTCGTCAATTTTTTCGCAAAGCGTGATGTCTGTATCAAGAAAGAGTGTTCTCTCATACGGTGACTGCCACATCCATAATGTTTTGGTAAGCAGTGGATTTGAACCGGGTGCAACAACTCGGACCTCATCTATGGCAGGAGCGCTGAAAAAACGGTCGGCAAAAACTGTGATGGGAATATCAGGCATGAATTGTTTGGCTGTTGTTGCAGCCACAATGGTTTCCTGATGCCATTTTTCACCAATAGCTATAAAAATTATTCCTGCTGTCATGTTGAATGTTTGCGATGTTCAAATGGTTTTCCGATCAAGGTTATTACGTAACTGGTTAGGTGGCGCGCGGTCTGGATAAAAACGGTTTATTTATTCAGGATAAAAAAATGATGGCCAGGGTTTTCAGGGATTCTAAAATGGCTGACAATTTTAAAATTTGTTGACATGATGTCGTTTATTATCCTTGTTGTTGGGTACCCCAAATTGTTGATGTTCCAGTGATGCTGCCCATCAAATTTCCAATCAATAGGTTTTGAAAATAATTTAGGATAAAAAAAACGGGCCTTTCCGATAGGTGTTTCGATATGAACCCTGTGAACGGGTTTCATATCGGGTAAGGAAAGGACAACATGTTTTTTTGCCACGCGGTGCAGTTGAAGTAAAGCAGGAACGAAATTATCATAGGGTAAATGTTCGAGGAGCTGGCAACACATAACAAGATCAAAGCTATCATCAGGCAGGGGGATATCAACCACTGATCCAACGATTGTTGGTTTCAGATCTGGATCAATATCCATGGTGGTTACTTCAAGTCCGGCATTTTGTAAAAACCAGGCTACAAAACCATTGCCCATGCCTATTTCCAGAATATTTTCGGGGTTTAGTTTGCGGACCTCCTCTATTTGATGCCAATAACTACAAAACCGGCCTTTTTTGTTGTACGAGAACTGCAAATAGTGGTGGGAATCTACTTGTTTGGTATATTTCACCAATGGGATGGGGGCCTCAATTTCGGGTATTTCAGTGGGGGGTTGCAGGCTGATCAGCAGTTTTTGTTGTAGATATTCTACCGCTTCGTTTAGTGTTGCTATTGTTCGAAACAGTTTGTCCGTCAATTGTAATGCCGGGTTTAAAGACTCCAGTTGAGCCTCCCAAAAAGCAGTTTTTTGCTGTAAGGTTGCTTCATCCATTTGGTTTGTAACGGATAAATCCAAGAGTGTTTGGTAGATGTCTGTTGCTAAACGAGGCAGTCTATTCCCATGATTCAACGCTTGCGCACTGTATAAAGTATGTTGAAGGTCAATGTCTAGAAATGCTGTTTTGTATAGGTTGAACTCCTCAGGGTTAAAGGAAAGATGACAAGCCATCGCCATTCTTTTTAATTCGCGTTCTGGCTGTTGCATCAATTTGTCGTAATCAACAATTATACGATTACAATTTGATGTGTCACTCAGGCTATTTATTACATGAACAAGCCAAAGCATATAGCTTTTTTCGGGTTCAAAGCCATTTCTTTTGGCCAGTGAATCTATCACGCTTAAAGGGTTTCGGATTGCTAAAATATAGCATACCTCAACATTGCAGTGCCTGAAAACCTGTTTCCAGAAAGGCAAAAGCCTAGAAAGCCTTGGGTCTTTGACGCCCCAAATCCCGTTATTTTCAGCCATCCTTTCGGCAATAAGCTGAATTGCTTGTAAAAACAGCGGTCTAATGGATTCATCTGCCACATCAATTTCCGGCAGAGGGCCCAAACTATCATACTGTTCCCCTACGTTAGACAATAATGTGTCGTTAATATCTACCACGTCCCGATCTTCCCAAAAACCTGTTGGGTTGTCAATCTGTGCCGAAAGGAGGTTTTGGCCAAGCGGAATTCCAAGTACCTGAAGCCCGCGGGCAATCGCGCTCGTTCCGCTGCGGTGCATTCCGGCAACAACAATTAATTTGTTTTTTGAGATTGAAGGTGTAGTCGCCATCATATCGAGGTGTTTTAGAAATTCGAGTCTTTCTAGCCATTTACTCCAGAGAAATGTTGTCCTGATTTTTATTTTTGTAACTGGTTAGGTGGCACGCTGTCTGGCCAAAAAAGGTCCATTTTCCGCCATACTTCGCAGATTTTTTTTGACCGTAGTGCCGCTACGGCCTACAAAAATCCGCTTCGTCTGGCAAAAAA
>CAIZLM010000180.1 GCA_903933805.1 uncultured Bacteroidota bacterium
AAATGGTAAACTTTTGCTTTCATAGGAACAAAGTTAAGAACCTCTGATCAAATATGAGCCGATTTGAGCCGATTATTTCATTTTTTGAGCCGATTATTTTTCATATTCTTGTACACAACTAAGGCTTTACGCAACTCCCCCTATAGACGCTATTGCGTGAAAACCCGCTTTGTCACCACCTAATCTGCGAACGGAAGTTGCGTGAATCCAGCCAACTTGGTTGGATTGACGCAACAGGTGAACCTGAAAAATCATGGTAGGAGGTGGATTCATCAGACAGGCTTTCGCAAGGGGGCGTTGCGTGAATCCAGCCAACACGGCTCTGGATTCACGCAACGTATGGAGTGATAAATGGTAGGGAAAAATTTGATTCATCCATTGGTTATTTTAGGCCGTAAATGTAAGCCTCAAACTTAAATCTCCAAATCATCTAAGGGACTTTTTATCTTATCCCAACTTTTTTTAGTAATATGGGTGTAAATCTCTGTGGTTTTGCTGCTCTCGTGGCCTAAAAGGTCTTGGATATAGCGCAAATCAACGCCTTTCTCCAGCAAGTGCGTGGCAAATGAGTGTCGCAGCGTATGTACAGTCGACAAAGGATTGATCTTGGAGCGCTCTTTTGCCTTTGTAAAAATAGCTTGCACACTGCGGTCGCTGTAGGCGCATCCGTCAGCGCCCTCAAACAACCAGTGTACCGGGCGATAGCATGCCAGGTAGCTGCGCAACAACATTTCGGTTTTGCCTGCCAATATCGTACATCGGTCTTTTTTTCCTTTTCCGTCGCGCACAAAGATTCGATGTTCGTCTGCTTGAATATCCGTCAAGCGCAATTTGGTCAATTCTCCAAGCCGCAATCCTGCAGAATAAATGAGCATCAGAATGCAGCGGTGTTTGAGATTTTCAACGGACTTTAGCAAACGCGTAACTTCTGCCTCGGTCAACACTTGCGGTATTTTCTGCGGCTTTTTGGCCTGCACCAGTCCTTCAACTTTCTCTGACTGATTCGCTACTTCACAATAGAAAATCTTAATTGCGCAAGCAATCTGATTTTGATACGACTCCGTGATATGCTTGTCTTGGATGAGTTTCAAGATGTAACTGTTGATCTGCTTGCGCGTGATCTGACTCGGCTTGGTGTCATTATAGTGCATAATAAACAGCCTAAGCGAGTTTTTATAAGATTTGATCGTGCGCCAACTATATCTTTTTAGCGTGAGCATTTGCTCCAGGGCCACCACAGCCGCTTCATAACGAGCAGGAACCACTGTTGGCTGCGGCTTTCGCTCGGGCATAGGCGCATCCAATCGTTCCGGGATCTCGTCTGAAGGTGTAAAGGCCCATTGCAACGTACGCGCATCGAAATACTTCTGCAAAAACCTCAGCGTCAGCTTGGTGTACGGCACTGTCCAAACCTTCCATTGAGGTTCCCAGCGGCGGCCATGCATACTTTTGACCACCGAAAGGTGCTCAGGCACTAATTCGGGGGGCACATAGAGACAAAGCAGGGCCTTGTCCAAAGGGAAAAGGTTGACAGAAATAGCATTGGCAGGGTACGCAATTTCAGCGTGTGGAGTTATGGCTGTGCCCTTGCCATTTGGTAAAGGGGAGAGCGGGGGCCTGGGTTCTTCCACGTTAAGGCTGGTACCCACAGGTGGACCACTTTCAGGCTTAGGCGTTCTGTACAAACTGGTGGCGCCTTCCGCCTTCACAATCTCACACTCCTTAAATATAGATTTCAGGCTGCCCCATGCCTCGGAAGTGTAGGGTATATGCCAGCAATTGAGTTCAGGCGCCCAACGGCTGCCAATAATTTGTTTCATTCGACTGGGCATCGTGCTGTCGAATTCATTATGCCGGACAGATATTCGGCTCAGGTTATCGTACTGAAGTGGAGCAATGAGCAAGCGCATGAGTCAATGTTTTAAAATCCGGATACAAAAAAAACGACTATTTTCAATTTTAAAGCCCTGGCAACCAATTGTTTATAAAAATAATTGATTTAAACCGTTGTTTATCTGATGACAAACGATTAATTTTGAAAACTCACTAAAATCCAGCCAAATGAAAAACGAATGTCAACAATGCGGAAAGACCCTTCACGGGCGCACCGACAAAAAATTTTGTGATTCAACCTGTAAAAACACCTTCAATTTCGCAAAGCGGCGCGACACCCGAAAAGAGGTAAAGGAAATAGACGGCTATCTCCACCGCAATCGGGAAATTTTGGCCACGCTTATGGGCGAGAGCAAAAAGGAAATGATCGACCGGGCGGTACTTACCCGGGCTAAATTCAAATGGGACTTTATGACAGGTGTCTACAAAAACAAGGAGGGTAAGTGGTATCACCTCGTGTACGATTTTGCCTGGATGGAATTTACGGATCAACAGGTTTTGATTGTCCGTAAAGCTTGACGGAATACTGCACAGTCCTGTAAGATCTTCAAAACCTATGTTATATACACAAGTGTCTTAACAATTGCTCGATCCAAGGAGGGGAGAGTCAACGACCAATCCGAAGACTTGTCATTAGTGCCAGGCCCACTGGCCCCTTCATCCACCAATCCCCCCTTTTCATATAAATTTTTCACCCCCACAACGTTTGGCGGCGTACTCTTGTCCCCGGATAAAAACTGCTGAAGGCAGGCTAACTGTAACATAATCAATATGCAACAACTGTCTAAAATCTTTTTACCCGCCGTAGTTTTAACGAAGGCGGGTTTAGTCGCGCTCATTTTGCCCATACTGGTTTTAACCACGGCAAGCACCGCTCAAGCCCAGGATACCTGGTCGCTCGAACAATGCATTCAACATGCGAAAGACAACAACATCACCGTGAAACAGGCACAAGCCAATGTGCGCACCGCCATGCTTTCTGAAAAGCAGGCCAAGGCTTCCCGGCTGCCCAATGTGAGCGCCAGCGCCAATGTCGGGGAGCAGTTTGGTCGTACCATCGACCCGACTACCAACCAGTTCAGCACTTCGGCCACTAGCTTTAACAGCCTGGGACTCAATGCCGGGGTCAATCTGTTCAGCGGCGGACTCATCAACCACAGCATCAAACAGGCCGGCTGGGACCTCCAGGCGGCCTCCGCAGATGCTGAGCAACTGGTGAACAACCTCGGACTGCAGATCGCCTCGGCTTACCTAAGTATTCTGCTCGGAGAAGAACAACTGGAAAATGCACAAAAACGCATCTCGCAAACGCAGGAGCAGCTCAATGTGACCATGAAGCTCATTGATGCAGGTACCCTGCCCATGGCGGACAAGTACAATATTCTTGCTCAGCTCGCACAGGGCGAACAGGCGCAGGTGCAGGCCCGCAACAACGTGGAACTGTCTTACCTGAATCTCAAACAACTGCTTCAGCTCGAACCGGATTTTGATATGAAGATCGACCGTCCCAATGTGCCCATTCCTGCGGACGCCAATCCGGATGCGCTTACCCTCACGCCGGTGTATCAGACCGCTATCGGTACCCAGGCCAATATCCGTTCTGCAGATTACGGCGGAGTGAGTGGCGCTTCTTAGCGTTGATGTGATTCTGTCTTGCGTGGTGTTCGCCAAGATCATCCCAATCGCCGCGCTTGGTGTTTTCACCAAGCGCCTACGGCGGAGTGAGTGGCGCTTCTTAGCGTTGATGTGATTCTGTCTTGCGTGGTGTTCGCCAAGATCATCCCAATCGCCGCGCTTGGTGTTTTCACCAAGCGCCTACGGCGGAGTGAGTGGCGCTTTTTAGCGTTGATGTGATTGGTAAGTTCCCCGATTGTCGTGATTTCGCATTGGTGCCTCGAATCGGGGTGACTATTCGCTGAAATGTCAAATATATGTCAGAAATGGGCGCTTTATTGTTATTTTTGTAACTATCCAGCCGCCTTAGGCGGCGATGATATTTTGATGAAGTGATGAATTAATCATACTTTTAAGGCTTAAAATGACAGACAAAGAGCAAATTGAGCACCTTAAAGGTGAATTGTCCCATGCTTTAACCCGGATTTCCGAGTTAGAGGCTCTTTTAATGAAACTCTCTACCGTCAAAAGTAGCAAAAACAGCCATAAGCCACCATCGAGCGATTTAGCACGCAAGAATCAAAGCCTTCGCGAGAAAAGCGACAATCCAGTAGGTGGCCAAAAGGGCCACAAAGGCAACACGCTCAAGATGAGTCCGACTCCCGATGTGACGGAGAAAATCTATCCCAACTTTTGCAACCAATGCGGAGAATCTCTTCACGTGTCAACATTTGAATTGGCAGCCCGCCGTCAGGTTCTTGACATTCCTCCTATCAAGCCTATCATAACCGAGTATCAAAGTTTCGGTACACAGTGCGGTTGTGGCCACTACCAGTGCGGTACTTTTCCCTCCGGAGTTGTAAACCATGTTCAATACGGCAAAAACATACAAAGTTTGGTCGTTTACCAAAGTTATTATCAGTTTTTGCCCTTTGGCCGTCTCCAAGACTTTTTCAGTAAAGTGTGCAACGTTTCCATAGGTAAGGGTACCATTGAGAACATCTTGCGCCGTGCCGCCCAGAAAGCTCAGCCCGCCTACGATGCCTTGAAGGAGGCCATAACGGAAGCTACTTTTGTCGGCTCGGACGAGACTTCATTCAAATCAAAAGGCTCAAAGAACTGGTTCTGGGTATGGCAGAACTCGTTGGTGACTTACCTCGTGGCCGCCACTTCGCGCTCCAAGGCCGTTATCGCAGAGCAGTTCCCCTGCGGTCTGCCCAATGCCATACTTGGCTCTGACCGATTGGCCGCCCAACTTTCTACCACAACCAAAGGCAACCAAGCCTGTCTCCCACACTTGCTTCGAGAATTGAACTACCTTATCGCGTTGGAACAAACTCCTTGGGCTGCAAACTTCAAAACTCTGCTCCAAGCCGCCATCCAACTCAAACAACAACAGCCAGCTTACGAAAAGAACAACCCTCAAACGCAATTTATCGAACAACGGGCCGATCAATTGTTGCTCCCCGACATAGCCCGACAACTGTCCTCCCAACCTTTGTTGCACAAACAAACCATTACCTTCTTCAAAGGGATGCTTGCGATTAGACACGCACTATTCACATGTTTGTACCACAGCGACGTCCCTTTCGACAACAACGGCTCGGAAAGGGCATTCAGAATGGTCAAGGTTAAAACTAAGATATCAGGTCAGTTCAAGTCCTTACAGCATGAATTTGCTGTTATCCGTTCCGTTATTGATTCTGCTATCAAAAATGGTCAATCTGTATTCTACGCAATCAATGCAGTTATCGATATCATTCCGCCGCCGAAGGCGGCTGGATAGTTACCATCATTTAACATACATGGCAGAAGAAAAATCGAAGCATGATGCCCATTGGGAAAAGGGGCATGAGTTGCTCAAAAATGGCCAATATCTCGAAGCCTCAATCGAATTTGAATCCAGCCTTAAAGTTGGAGCAATGAACCCGTTCAGCGGATACTCTAATTGGGACATACTCCTTTTCAACGCAGGCCTTTGCCGAATACTTGCAGGCGATACTGAAATTGCCAAAGAACGATTTGCAAGGTTTTTGCTGTCAAATCTAACTTTCAAACATTCCTTTAATGAGCGCAGATATTCCTACGGAAAGGATTACTACAAAATTCAGACCCAAGATCTCCCCCAAATTCGAGTTGGCCGAGGAAATTACATTGAGGGGCATCCGAGATTAAGGGACGACAAAGATGAAATAACACTTTCCTTTTTCCCGGAAGTAATGTCAGAAAGCAGTATTCTAAAAAACAGCTTTTTTAACAATTTTTTCCTCGAAATCCTCCCTGACTGGTATCGAAAAGCACATAGTATAAAACCCCAGGGAAGTTCAAAAAAGTCGAAACAAGATGAAGGCCAAGATTCATCCAATGGTTCAAATGGTAACACTACTTTCCACAACGCCAAACTCGAAAATCTTATTGGCCTCACCACCGTAAAATCCGAGGTCGAAAAGCTATTCAACGTCGTAAAAGTCCGCCAAATCCGCCAGCGACGTGGAATGGAAGCTAGCCCCTCCACCCTGCACATGGTTTTCACGGGCAATCCTGGCACGGGCAAAACCACCGTCGCCCGCATCATAGCCGAGGTTTTCAATGAGATTGGGCTTTTGAGCAAAGGACATTTGGTGGAGGTGGACAGGCAGGCGTTGGTCGGCGAGTACATCGGCCACACCGCTCCAAAAATGACCAAAGTGGTCGAAAATGCTCTCGGCGGCGTTTTGTTCATTGACGAAGCTTACTCGCTAGCACAAGGCGGCGAAAAGGATTTCGGAAAAGAAGCTATTGATACGCTGGTCAAACTGATGGAGGACAACCGAAAAGACCTCGTGGTCATCGCGGCTGGCTACCCAGAGGAAATGGAGAAATTCCTGAACGCCAACCCCGGCCTGAAATCTCGCTTTTACAAAACCATTCAATTTGAGGACTACTTGCCGGATGAACTAGGCGAAATCTTCGCGGGCATCTGCAATCTGAAAGGGTACGGTTATAGCGCAGATGTTTTTGAAAAAGTGAAAAAATTAATTGAAAATGAAAAAATTAAAGGCGAAAAGCAGTTCGGTAATGGGCGCGGTGTCCGCAACATTTTCGAGAAAATAGAGATGAACCAAGCCAACCGCCTCGGCAAAATGGACGACGAACCGACAGATGATGAACTTGCCAGCATTTTGCCGGAGGATATTTTTGTGGATTGAG
>CAIZLM010000181.1 GCA_903933805.1 uncultured Bacteroidota bacterium
CCAGGGGTTACGTCATCCCAAGTTTTTGGATCCGTAAAATCCAAGCCCAGTTGGTTGCCCCCCGTGGTGAGCTTGTAATTTCTGGTACCGATTTTACCGTCTTGACCAGGGTAGCGAATGGTCCAGTTGAATTGCTGGGCAACCGCTTCAATTTCCATGTAATCTTCGTCGGGGCGAACGTCAGCCATCACCGTATTCCAAGCATTCAGACCACGCACCACCAAAACAGTCATGACGATGGCAGGAATAGCCGTCCACCAAATTTCTAGGCGGTTATCGTGGGGGATAAACATGGCCTTACGACCTTCTTTCCAGCGGAATTTATAGGCAAACCAAAACAAGGCAATGTGGCACAACACGAACACAATACCCGTGATAACAAGCGTAACCAAGAATAAATTATCCAGCAAACTGCCATGTTCAGAGGCCGATTGGTGGGGACCGTAGCCCATCATGACGTTTTTATAGGCATAAGACGACCAAAAAACACCGACGAGGAACACAATCAAGAAACCTACAGACAACCAACCATTCCATTTGCTGTTGTCGCGCAGGGTAGCCTGCTCACCTTTTATGGCACTTGTCATTTCATAGACTTTCCCAATCTGTACCATGACGACAGTGATCAGGAAAATGCAAAAGAGTACGATTAGCGAAGTCATTTTTATGTATCCTTAGATATTAATGGTAAAGTCAATTTTTTATTACTTTCGAATCAATGGTGGCTTTCACCGCCTTCACCCTCAATGAGCGCACCTGTATCGTGGTGTAAACTTTCTTCCAGATAAGGATCCCGCATTGGAACCAAAGAAGCACGGCTCAACTGTTGGAAAAAGAAGAAAAGAAAAAGACTCAAAAATCCAATCATCACGCCAATATCATCCAAGCCTGGAATGGTGTACCCTACTTTGAAAGCGGTAGCTTCATCCACGGCGTGTTCCGCAGCTGCTACCTCGTGACCCTTTCCATGAACTTCGGTAGCGGTGTGTTCCGCAGCAACCGACGACTCATTATTAACGGCATTCGGTGCTGAATGTTCGCTGGTGGTAGCGGTATCTTTTGACGTTGTTACAGGCGCCTCGTGGCCTGCTGTGTGTCCTACTTCGTGCGAAACTGCTTCCGTGGTTGGTGTAGCCGCAACTTCTTCTGATGTTGGGGCTTCTTCTGCCTCCTCAACAACTGCCGCATGTTTTTTAGCACCGTGTTGTTTTCCCTCCGCCAATTCCTTGGCTTCATGGGATGCAATACGGGCCCCCGGTTTGATCATGTAGAAATAATCCCACCAGTGTCCAAAAAAGACAATACAAGCAACAAAGAACATGGTTCCGAACTTGCGCTTGGTATCGTTGCGCATCAAAATCAGGAAAGGTGTCACAAAGTTCAGCAACAAATTACCCCAGAACAACACCGGATAGAAGGTCATGCGATGGTTGAAATAAATGGTCTCTTCACCATTGTTGGCGTACCAGATCAGCATGAACTGGTCGAACCACAAATAGGCCCAGAACACTGAAATTCCAAACAAAAACTTGCCAACATCGTGCAGGTGATTGAAGGTAACATACTCCAAATACCCCAACGATTTGAGGTAAATAATCAGAATAACCGTCAAGGAAATAGCGCCAAGCCACATCGACACCATGGAATACCAAGCGAACATGGTACTGTACCAGTGTGGATCAACGGACATGAGACTTTGCCAAAGGAACACCGTACTCAGGAAGCCGCCCAGTGGCAAGAAAGACGCAGCCCACTTGCGCTGCTTTTTGTGGTAGGTATAACCGCCTTCCGTCTCCATCGAGTCCTGATCCACAGAAGCTTTCCGAAGGTTTTTGGCCCAAAAATACCAAATGGCCAAGAAGCCAACGGTACCAACGGTGTACCAAATAGGGTTGAGGAAGGACGCTTTACCAGCAATGATTTTATCGTAAGCAGGATTCGTTGGATCCGTGATACCAGGTGTATTCCAGTGGTACAGGTGGTGAAAATGCCCCCATACACCGATGACCAACACCCCCATGAGGATGATACCCACCCACATGAATTGGCTCATGGCCTCCCACACGCGCTTCACAACGGAGTTCCATCCTGCAAAAGCAGTGATCTGGGCCGAGAGGAAAAACATGGACATAAAGGCAATTCCCGTAAAAAACACGGAGTTGTGCAGCCAGTTGGTCCAAAAACGGGTGTGGTATTCGTCGTCGTTCAAGAAAATGAAGGACAAACAAACTAATCCCAAAGCCATGCCACCGAGCAGCAGCCGCTTTGTCTTGTTTTCAAATACGAATTGCGTATTCAGGTTCATATCGCGTATCAGGCTGGGCCCGAAATTTTTGTTTTAAACTACAATGGTTTCAATCCGGAACAGCTTCAGTTCAATTGACTGGCGGGGGCGGTGTTGCGTATTGTGGTACACGCACAGGCCCAGTTGGTTCGCCCAACGCCGGTTTTTCGATATTGCTCAACGTATTGGATTTCTCGTTGTACTCAAGGTTCTTCGACTTGGCCTGAAGGGCACGAATATAGTGGATAACATCCCAGCGTTCTTCGAACGATAGTTTCTCCGCATAACCGCCCATCATATTTTTACCGTACATGATGGCAAAATAATAGCGGCCATTGCCTGCGCTGATCATGTCATCCCCAAGCAAATTTTTTGGAGCTGCCGGATACTTGGCAGCAGGTCCTGCATAGAGATAGCCCTGTCCATCCCCTTTTTCACCGTGACAAATACCACAATAAGCGAGGTACAGCGGTTTTGCCTTCTCCATTTTGGCGTTGTCAATCGGGAATGGATTGTTGACCATATCCTTTTCACATTGAATACGCTCTACTTCGTTGTTCTGATAGTAGAAAGGGGCTTGCCCGTTTACAGGAGCGGCTATGGCATTGTTTGCATTTTTTCCGCGTACAACATCCAAAGCTGCTGCATCGCCATAATAAACACCCGTATATCCCCTGGGAATAGAACCATCTACACTGAACCTTGGTTGAGACAGCGACGCCTTGCTTCTTGCATTGTCTTTGTCCCAGGTATTCCAGGAATAAGCGCTGTAGTTGTTCGCTTCAAAGGTAATTGGGTGGTACATATCCGGCATATACTCGTGACCCGTTTTATTCACCCCTGCAGGAGAGCAGAGCGAGAACAACCAAGCAAAAATGGCCACTCCGAGAATTGCGCCAATTAAGTATTTCATAATATTGATCGTTGATCGTAGTGAGCTGTTTGAATGAAAATGAAGCGATGGACACTTCCTCTTCTACACTGCGGATCGCTTGTTGACTTCGCTCCGCAGCGACAAACAACGATTTATAGTGTTTTTACATTTACCTCAGCAGCATTGGTTTGGGTGAAAAAACCCTTGATGCTGTCAACATCGCTTTCAGAAGCACTCGTTACATCAAATGCAACACAAAATTTGTCATCCGTGATACGATCATCCAACGTCTGTGCCTTTACGCCTGGCCACAGACCACAAATGGTGTAAAAAGTGATGGTCATACCCCATGCCGCAAACAATACCGTCATCTCGAAAGTGATCGGAATAAATGCAGGCACAGACCAATACGGCTTACCGCCAAACATGATGGGCCAATCGCGGGTAAAAATCCATGACATGGCCAAAAATGCGAAAAGCGCGCCAGTTGCACCATAGATGAATCCAAGGTAGTGCAGTCGGCTTTCCTTTAGCCCCAAAATCGGATCAAGACCATGCACCGGAAAGGGTGTGTAAACATCCATGATATCCAAGTGCGCCGCATGAGCCGCTTTTACGGCTGATTTCAGGTCTTCTTCGTCGTTATAAAGCCCAAAAAGAACTTTGTTACTGTGAGCAGCCATTTATTTTCGAATTATGAATTATCAATGATAAGAAGCAATACTGTTGTTCCAAAAATAGCCAATGCCTAACCAACCACTCAATGACCCCCGTGACCACTTTTTTTGGCATCTTTCCCAATATACTGATTGCCAGCAACCTTTAAAATTGCTTTTACTTCAGCGATGGCCACCACAGGAGCTACGCGGGTAAATATCAAGTAACAGAAAAAGAACAAGCCGATTGTACCGGTGAAAATACATATCTCTACCCAAGTCGGGCGGTAGTAACTCCAAGAAGATGGGAGGTAATCACGGGCCAATGTGGTGGCGATGATCACAAAACGCTCAAACCACATACCAATGTTGATCACGATGGAAAGAAAGAATGTCCACCATACACTGCGGCGAATTTTCTTGGACCAAAATACCTGCGGACTCACCACATTGCAGAACATCATGCCAAAATACGACCACCAATACACCCCAAATACACGGTTGTAAAAGGCAAACTGCTCGTATATATAGCCCGAATACCAGGCAATAAACAACTCCGTCAAATAGGCTACACCCACAATTGTACCCGTGAGTACAATTACTTTGTTCATAGACTCTATGTGGTTGATGGTGATGTAGTGCTCCAACTTGAGCACCTTTCGGGTAATCACCATCAGGGTTTGAACCATGGCAAATCCAGAAAATATAGCGCCCGCAACAAAATATGGTGGAAAAATTGTGGTGTGCCAACCCGGAATTACAGACGTCGCAAAGTCAAATGATACAATCGTGTGTACCGACAGTACCAGCGGGGTGGAAATACCG
Organism: uncultured Bacteroidota bacterium; assembly: GCA_903933805.1. GTDB lineage: Bacteria > Bacteroidota > Bacteroidia > Chitinophagales > Saprospiraceae > M3007. Next base: position 4,640 of record CAIZLM010000181.1, read on the forward strand.
GCCAATACCAATGAAAGTGCCTCCCAACGCTGCCAGTGCTTGGCGCTACCTGTCCACCCAAAAGAGAATTTTTCGTACATCTTGCGACGAAAGCCCTTGGCACGGTCACGAACAGTCGCCAAATC
>CAIZLM010000182.1 GCA_903933805.1 uncultured Bacteroidota bacterium
ATGTCACTGGTTAGATGGCACGCTGTCTGGCCCAAAAAGGCCCATTTCCCGCCATACTTCGCCCATTTTTTTGACCATAGCGCTGCTATGGCCTAAAAAAACTCCGCTTCGTTTGGCAAAAAATGGCCACTTTTTTGTCTCAGACGTGACCACGCTAACCAGTTACTTTAAGATAATATCTACGGTACGCAACCTTTTTTTGCGCTATTTGACGGACTAAAAAAGGGTATCTGTCGCATCTCGCGACAGATACCCTTTTTTCATGACAATGAGGGCGTACCCAATGCGTTGTGATCAGTAGCCAAAGATCTCTTCCAATGTCAACTCCCGGACCTTACCGATGGTCTTCAGGTACTTAAAATCAATATGCTGGCGGTCACCCAAGACCAGCCACGTATAGTTCCGCCCCTTTACATGGGATTGGTGAAAGTTCAGCAAGTCGTCAGCAGTGGCGATTTCCAAGGTGCGGTACGTATCTTCTCGGAGGTCGCGGTTTGGGAATCCTTTGTCGCGGTTTGCACGCCAGGTCCAGAACAGTTCTGACCGTGTGATACGGCCTGCGGCGATTTGTTTCAGCACACTTTGCCGGGCCGTTTCCATCTGGGGCAATGAGACGGGCATGTCTTCGATGATGGCTTGAAAGGCTTCTACGGCATCGCGGAGTTTATCGGGTTGGGTGCCAACATAGCCTTGTAACCAGTGTGCCTTGTTTTTCTTTGCAGGGTTGCTGGCATGCACGTAAGCGGAATAGGCAAGCGCTTTTGATTCCCGAATTTCCTGAAAAACGATGCTGGAAAGTCCGTATCCGAAATATTGGTTGTACCACTCGCTGAACACAAATTCGTCAAGATTGAAGGTCGGTGTACCTTTTGAAAGCAGCAGTAGCTCCACTTGTACCGTGGGGAAATCAACAAACAGCACGGTGTCTTTTCGGACACGCAGTTCTTTGTATTTTTTGGTTGGAAGAACGGATTTTTGTCCAGCTGCAACCGGGTGGTATTGTTTCAATATGGCCGAAGCGGCGCGTGCCGATTTTGCGCCCAAATAAAAAACATCGTGTTTATACGTGGAAAGTTGGCGCAAAAGGTCTGTCAATGCTGCCGGATCCAGGGCTTCTAGTTGTGCTGCAGACAACTTGTCTGTAAAGGGAGAAATTGGGCCGAACTTCGCGTAATTCACCATGGCTTTCCCCAATACCGTCCGTTTATCGGTTTTGGCATTGACGCGTCGCAGCAAAATATCGGCCACGAGGTTTTCCAACGCCGCTGCGTTGGGTTGAGCATCTTGTAAAAGCTCTTCCAGCAATGCAACGCCTTGTTCAAAACTTTCTTCCAAACCGCTCAGGGTTAAGTAGAAGTGGTCATCTTGGCAGTTGGCGGAAAAGTGGAGGCCCAGGCGATAAAAAGCCTGCTGCACAGCCGTGGGTGACAATTTCGAGGTGCCCAAAAAGGGGAGATACCCCGCCAGCACGCCCAAAGAACGATTGGCCAGTTTGCCCATATCAAAGCAGTAGTGCAAGCGAAAAAGTTCGCTTTTTTTCTCCTGTACTGCCCGAAGTTTTACGTTTTTTGAAATCGCCGATCTTTTAATAACTTTTTGAAAATCAACAAACTGTGTTTCAATATCTGGCGTGTTTTTCTCCAAAAATTCCTTGGCAAAATCCGATACGCCTTCGCGGTTGACCTCAATGGGGGTGATCGCGGGCTTGTCAACTTTCATGACGGCGTTGTCTGCTGCCTGGTGCTTGTACACCACCGCATAGTTATCGGTACGCAGGTGTTTTTGGGCAAATGCGACGATGTCTGCTTTGGTGATACTGCCGAGTTTTTTCCACCGATGCACGAAATCCGGCCATTCAATACCGAGCACAAATGCCCCCGTAATGGCCCCGGAACGGCCTTGGTTTTTTTCAAATGATTTTATTTCCGATAGTTTGAGGTCTTTCAGCACCGCTTCCGGTAGCCAGTCTTCAAAATGACCATTTTTGAGGTTTTCAATCTGCTCGAGCAGCAACTTTTCGACATCTTCCAGCGATTGACCTTCGCGTGGTTTCGCCTGTAACAGCAAGCTGCTAAAATCCTCGTAAGGCCGTGGATACGCAAAGGCCTCGAGCAATACTTGCTGCTGAATCAGGTTCAGGTCAAATAGGCCTGCTTGGTAATTGTGCAGTATTCCTGCAACCAAAGGAAGCATGGAGGCCTCTTCTGACTTGGCTCCCGGGAACCGCCACCCCATTTCGATCCAAGGCGCCTCATTGCCATACACATCGCGTTGAATGCGCTCAGTGAGCAATGGCTGGTCTTCAAACTCGAAGGTCGGGATGGGCTGGGCTTGCCAACCACCGAAATACTGTTCGGCCAGGTGTACTACTTTGGCTGGATCGAAATCGCCAGACATGACGATTCCAATGTTGTTTGGCACGTAATACTGGTCAAAAAATCGATAAATATTGGTCTGAGAAGGGTTTTTTAGGTCTTCGCCCCGCCCCAGCGTTGTTTGGGTGCCATAAGGATGCGAGGGCGTGAGTGTTTCCTGCATGGCCTTCAGCGTTTTGCGGAAGTCCTTGTCTTGGCTGATGTTATACTCTTCAAAAACAGTTTCCAATTCTGTGTGGAACAACCGCAGTATTGGCCTTCGGAAGCGTTCACTTTCCAAGTTAAACCAGCGCTCCAACTCATTGGACGGTATGTCGTTGATGTAAACGGTTTGTTCAACCCAGGTATAAGCATTGGTTCCCTTGGCCCCGATGGCACTCGCCAATTTGTCGTATTCATTGGCGGCAGCCAGTTTGGCGGCTTCAAAACTGAGGCTGTCAATCTCGGCGTACAATACTTTCTTTTTGGCAACATCCTGTTCAAGGCGGTGCGCTTCAAATTTTTCCTCAATTTGATCCAACAAGGCCTTCTCTTTGGGCCAATCGAGGGAGCCAAGCCGATCGGTTCCCTTGAACATCATGTGCTCAAAGTAATGGGCCAGTCCGGTGGTGTCGGCAGGGTCGTGTTTGCTGCCCGCTCGCACAGCAATTTCTGTGTAAACCCGTGGCTCCTCTTTGTTGACGGTCAAAAAAAGGCGTAGTCCATTCTTCAAGGTGTACATTTGAACCTGAATCGGGTCGCCAATGGTGGTGTTAAATTTTACTTTCCCCTGGTGTGCAATGGGCGCATATTCGTGCATGACGGTGTGGTTTCTTCGAATTAAGTGGTTAAATCGTTGTTTCTAAACGCTAAACGGCTGAAATAGTTTTGTCCTTTACGCTGCCGCCATAATCTTGCGGATCAAAGCTGCGTCGCTTTCCCAATAGCCGGTTTCCAATCCTGGAATAGCATTTTTTTTCCGGGAATCAACCTTTTTTTTGGCCGTAAAATGAAATTCTTTTGCACTGGTAATGGTTGCAATGGCGTGTATGTTGGATACGTCAATGCCAGCGCCGGGCATGATGCTGATGCGTCCATTGGCCAAGGCCACCATTTCCTGCAACTTAAAACGCCCTTCAAAAGCGGAAGTTGATTGTCCGGAACTTAGAATTCGCCCGAAGCCCAAGTCTATGACTTGTTCTAGGGCTTCAGCAGGACTGTTGCAAAAATCAAATGCCCTGTGCAGCACCATTTCCATACCCCCTGCAGCATCGCGCATGGCCTCCAATTTGGGCATGTCTAGCCCACCAGAAGTATCCAAGGCGCCGACCACAACCCCGTGTGCACCCGCAGCCAGACAGTACCGTATGTCGGCCAACATGATGTCCAACGCTCGGTTGTCGTAGCAAAAATCGCCTTCTCTTGGACGGATAAGCACATTAACCGGTATGTTTAGCGCTTCCACGACAGCGTTGATTAGCCCCGGAGAAGGGGTAACACCGCCAGTATCCAACGCTGAACAAAGTTCAATTCGATGTGCTCCTGCAGCTTGAGCGGTCAAGGCTGATTGTATGTTCACCGCGCAGACTTCAAATGTGTAACCTTGATTCATGCGGGCAAAAATAGGTTGAAAATCGATGGGGCACACAGCAAATGTTCGATACGTTGCGGTCCGAAGATTTTTCTTCGTGGGCAGTACTGGTTATCTTGGTAACCAGACGGCGCACTGGACTATCTTTACGACGATTTTTGCTACCATTTTTTTACTATTCAACACTTCGATGTATTATTCGGTATTCTTCAGTAAAACCTGCTTGCCAAAACGCCTCACTACATTGTTGTTGCTGGCAGCGACCTCAACAGCCATTGGACAGGATTTGCGCTATTCACAATTTTATCTTCATCCGGTACTCCTTACCCCGGCAGCCACGGGTGTTTTTCAAGGGACCATTCGGGTTGCCGGACAGCATAGAAGTCAGTGGGAAAAAGTGCCGGTGGACTATGAAACCTCGACTGGTTCAGTGGAATGGAAGGCCGTAGTTCGCAAAAACAACGCCCTATCTGTCGGCCTTGTACTCCAAAACGATCGTGCCGGTGATGCCGGATTGTCGTGGATGCAAGCTGGGGCGGTGGTTGGGGTAGCCCATGCACTGAACAACAACCATTCGGTTTCTCTTGGCTTTGGGATGGCATTTGTGCAGCGAAGTTTCAATGTCACCAGATTGACGTTTAAGAACCAGTGGGGTGGGGATGCCTACGATCCCAGTTTGGCCACAGGTGAAACATTCAACCGGTCTTCCCAGCTTGCGCCGTCGCTCTCCACGGGCGGGCAATGGCATTACCAGCGGAAGCAAACCCGAACGCAGGTTGATGTTGGTGTCGGGGTATCGCATATAAATAAGCCTTTTGTTAACTTTAGTCCAACTTCATACGTATTACAAAGCAGATCGTCGGCTTTCGCGCATGTGTATGCGCAGGTAAGAGAAAACACAGACCTCGTATTTTTTGCTGAAGGGCAAGAGATGGCACATGCTGGAGAAATGGTCTTTGGGACAGGAATTCGACAGATAATATCCACCGGAGTGGCCAACGAAAGCTACCTGCAGGTTACGTTTGGCCATCGTGTAGGGGATGCCTTGATCCCGGCAATTCAGTTTGAGCGGAACAACTGGACGTTGGGATTGAGTTATGATTGGAATATTTCAACCTTTGAAACAGCGTCTCGTGGCCGAGGTGGCATAGAAATTGCTACAGTATGGAGAAAAGTGCCAGTCCCCCCATTTCAGTCTAAAATCTGTCCACTTTTTTAATTTGATTAGATATTAAGATTTTGTAACTGGTTAGGTGGCACGCTGTCTGGCCCAAAAAGGCCCTTTTTCCGCCATACTTCGCATATTTTTTTGACCGTAGCGCTGCTACGGCCTGCAAAAATCTGCTTCGTCTGGCAAAAAAAGGCCACTTTTTAGTCTCAGACGCGACCACGCTAACCAGTTACAAGATTTTTATTACTTTTAATCCCTGTTACAGCTAATCTTTTTACACGTTTAATCGCATTGAGTACCGTGATTTTTTTTCAATAAATTGGCGTAAATGCCTGTTTTTTAGATGTAAAATCAATGTTATTTGATGTAAATTTTCTTTCATGAAACAATTTTTGATATTAATCCAACTGCTGGTTTTCACCCAAATAGAGGTGCTAACTGCCCAGACACTTCGGGCTTATGAGCGTGCAGGCGACTCCGCGTTTGAAAAAAAAGACTACGGTGCAGCCGTCCAATATTACGGTGATGTGTTGAGACGCCACGACAGCGATCTTTCTTTGTTGTGGAAATATGGCGAAAGCGCCCGCCTCTACAATGCTTTTCCTGAGGCCGAGCGATCTTATAAAAAAATCTCCGAATCAATCAAGTATCAAAGCAAACACCCACTGGTCAATTATCGTTTGGCGGAGGTGAAGAAAAATCAAGGCGACTACCAAACAGCCATTGAATATTTCGAGCGATATATATCAGAGAAGTCCTTGGCGGATACCGATTATTATGACAAAGCGGTGGCTGAAATCGCGCATTGTCAGCGCGCTCAAACCATCGCTGCTGCGCCGACAACCGTTCAAGTGACCCACTTGGGCAAAGAGATCAACAGTCCGTGGTATGATTTCGCCCCCAGTATTTTTGGGGATACCTTGTTTTATTCCTCCTATCGATTTGATGCCAAAAACGGCAAGGGAAAAAGCAAGCGCAAACTCAGCAAGGTGATGATAGCCTCCAATGGCGGTCGTGGCCGTGAGCCAGGCAGGGGTTTTCCAACCACAGATACCGCCCATATTGCACACACCGCTTTTTCCCCCGATGGGCACTATGTGTTTTTCACTGTTTGTAAAGATTTGGACAACAATGACAAGCGCTGTGAACTTTGGATGACGGTCATTGACCGATTCAACCGCTGGTTGCCACCGGTGAAGCTACCCGAGCCAGTCAACATGGCAGGCTACACCACCACCCAACCCAATGTTGGCTACGACGCTACCGTACAGGGCCCTGTTCTTTGGTTCGCCAGCGATCGTCCGGGCGGAAAGGGCAAGCTCGACCTCTGGCGTATGCCATTGGATTCTAATTTCTTCTGTCCCTGCAATCTTCCAATGACGGGCAAGAAAATACCGACATTGCCGTATTTCGAGCAACCTGTCAATATATCAGAGCTCAATACCCCTGAAAACGAGGCGTCTCCTTTCTTTTTTGCTGGTGATCAAAAACTTTACTTTAGTTCTGAAGGATTACCGGGACTCGGTGGCTTTGACATCTTTTACGCCACAAAAGACTCGAACCACTTCGAGGCCCCAGTCAATGCAGGTACTGGACTCAATACAAGTTACAATGACCTGTACCTTGTGTTGAGAAAAGATGGCGCCAGTGGGTACCTGAGCAGCAATCGCCCAGGCTCATTGTACCTGGATGACGACAACAAATCGTGTTGCAATGATTTGTTCGAGGTGAAGATGCCGCGCTTGCAGCCTGTGTTGCCGGCCTCCCATGCCAGTTCCACACCGCCAAAGACGGACCCAATGCCCCCATTACCTGCTTCGACCGTGGAAGCTGGCGCGACGTCCAACCATTCAATCGAGAAAGCCACCTCAGCGCTGCCATTGGATGGCTTTGCCGGACTCTCGCTGTACTTCGACAACGATGAGCCCAACAAGCGCACCAGCAGCACCACGACCCATCAAACGTACGCAGCGTCCATGCTTGCATACCTTGGATTGCAGTCAGCATACCGCAAACAATTTGTCGCCGGATTAAAAGGTCGGGAAGCGGAGGCCGCAGCCCAATTGGTGGATGACTTTTTTGAAAAAAACATAAAATATGGCGGTGAGCGTTTGATTCAACTTTGTGAAACACTACTGGACAACCTCCAACAGGGCCGTGTAATTGAATTGGTGGTCAATGGCTATACAAGCCCCCGAGCAGCAAGCGATTACAACCTGAACCTTTCCAAGCGCAGGCTTGCCAGTGTTAACAACGAGTTGGAGCAGTTCGCCAATGGCGCTTTAAGGCCATTTTTGACTTCCGGAAAACTGATTGTCAGCGAAATGAGTTTGGGCGAAACAGCGGCAACGGCTGGGGTAAGTGATGACCTACAAGATGAGCGAAATTCCATTTATCACCCCAATGCAGCGCGTGAACGCCGTGTAGAAATTATGCAAATTGTCTCCAGATGATAGAAAGTTGTGCTTTCAGGCCCTAAAAAGTACTAAAAAAAAAGAAACCTTCGATTTTGGAAAAAAATTTTGAGGTTTCAAAAGCCATTCCTTTAAATTTGCACCCAGAAATGAAGCGTTACTTCGTGTAGCCTCGTGATAATAATAACAAAATTGCTACTCTACCTTGGCTAAAAAACGTGTTGTAAAAGATTATAGTGCCCTGACAGAAGATATTGTCCGGCTAGTAAAGAATGAGTATCCTTCCGGGTACGCTGAACACCTTGTTACCTACAATGACAAGGATGGCAAGAAAGTGTCTGCGCTTCCGTTTGAAACAGACGATACCTATTACCTCATTCGTATGACCATCCTCGAGGCAAAACGCATCGTGAAAGAAGACGATGATTTTGATGATGATGGCCACCTCAAAGAAGAAATCGGCGAAGTGGAGGTAGATGAAGAGTTTGATGGTGCAGGTGAAGACGATGATGAAATATCCAATGATATTTCCGACGAAGACGACCACATCATTGTTACCCGTCGTAAAGAAGACGATGAAAGCCTAGAAGTAGCAGATGAAACCGACTATTGATCGGTCTGTGATAAACCATTCACCCCATGTGGACAGAAGAAAAAAATAGGTTACAGGCAACATTTCATTTCATTGATTTTTCTCAGGCTTTTGCATTTATGACGGAGGTTGCCTTGGTGGCGGAAAAACAAAACCACCATCCAAGTTGGAGCAATGTGTGGAATATGGTTGAAATCCAACTTACCACACACGATGCAGGTAATATTGTAACCAACAAAGATCGAATGATGGCCGCTGACATTGACGCTATTTTTGAGCGTTATCAGCCTTTAAAATGAGCCGTAACTGGAAAGGTGGTCGCGTCTGGCACAAAAAAAGAAAACTTTTTGCCTGACGCGACCACCTATTCAGTTGCTGTGAAAGATACATTTGCCACGCCTGTTATTCACCGGACGCAGTAGTCTGAATATACCTTCTCGCTGATGCGTATCGAATCGAAGCTCCCCAATATAGGCACCAACATTTTCTCTGTTATGACCGGCCTTGCCAACCAGTTTGGCGCCATCAATCTCTCGCAGGGGTTCCCCAATTATAATCCTTCCGACCGGTTACAGCGTTTGGTGACGGATCACATGGCCATGGGCGACAACCAGTATGCGCCCATGCCGGGGTTGATCGGTTTGCGGGAAAAAATTGCAGCAAAAATTGCCAACCTATACGGTGTTGATGTTGATCCTGATACTGAAATCACCGTTACTGCCGGGGGTACACAGGCGATTTTCTGCACCATAGCGGCTTTCGTTCATCCAGGCGATGAGGTTATTCTCTTGGAGCCCTGTTACGATTCATACCGTCCATCCGTTGAAACAGTTGGAGGTATTCCGGTGGTGCACGCGCTGTCCGCACCTGATTATCAGGTGGATTGGGATGCTGTAAGCAGGCTTATTGGGCCGAAAACGCGCATGATTTGTATCAATACGCCCCAGAATCCAACGGGTACGATTCTCAGGGCCGCTGATATGAAAAAAATTGAGTCGATGCTCCGCGGCACCGATGTGTTGCTCATGAGCGATGAGGTGTACGAGCATCTTATCTATGATGGCGCTGCACACGCATCAGCACTTTGTTTCCCGGAGTTGTATGCCCGCACCTTGGCTATTTATTCCTTCGGTAAAACTTACCACAATACCGGCTGGAAAACAGGTTACTGCGTGGCGCCACCGGCGTTGACCCGAGAATTTCGGAAAGTGCACCAATTCAACGTGTTCAGTGCCAACCATCCCATGCAGGCTGCTTTTGCAGATTTTATGGCAGAGCCCGCTGAATACCTTGGATTGCCTGATTTTTACCAGCAAAAACGCGACTTTTTCTTAGACGCAATGGCCAATACCCGCTTTAAACCGCTGCATTGCGCCGGCACCTATTTCCAATTGTTTGAATACGGGCACCTGAGTGACGAGTCTGATCTCGATTTTTGTACAAGATTGGTCACGGATTTCGGCGTAGCCGCCATTCCGGTGTCTTCCTTCTTTTCCAACCGAAAAGATGAAAAAGTTATACGCCTCTGTTTTGCAAAAACAGAGGACGTACTGGAACAAGCTGCGAAGGCACTGTCAAAAGTGTAGGGCGTTAAAACTTCGCAATTTTTACCGTATTCACGGCGCCATTGGTGTAAATAACCCTGGCCAAGTATATGCCCGACGGCAGATTGGAAACCTCCAATTCAATTTCAGACAGTTTACCTTTTTTCAGGGTAATGGTGTGCAAAATATCCCCTTTGGTTGACGAAATCGTTACCGTAACATCCTCATCAAACGCCACCAAGTTGATGATTTTCAACTTGTCCATGACAGGATTGGGTGTTATCCGCACTGTTTCATTGGCGGAATAAGAAACACTGGTTTCGCGGTTTGGAGAGTATGCGATTTGTCCGCTGGCAGTAGCGCGTTTGATGCGGTATAAATTCCTACCATTGGCCGGAGTCTTGTGTAAAAATGCGTAATCGTTTTCCTCCAAAGGATCCTGCTTGCCCGCAACATTGGCAATGTCGGCCCATTCAATCATGTTGGTAGAATGTTGCACCGTATAGCCATATTCAGTCGCCTCTGGCAATGTTGTCCAATTGACTTGTACTGAAGTTGGGCCTTGGCGGTTCACCGTAAAGTCAGAGATAAATCCACCACATCCCGGGGAACCGGCGGGCTTCACCGTGATGTTAACGAAATTGGATTCAACCCAACTGCATCCACCCCGCCGTGCACAACGCATAAAACGGGTTGATTCAAACAGTGGGCCTGGTTGGAAAGTCTCTGACATGGCGCCGGGTACACTGATCCAGTTGGGCAGAGCACCGCCGATGGACATAAATTGCAGCCACATGTATTCCAAGGTGCCACTGCCACCGATTGGCGGCAATGAACTGACAATCAAGGATGGTGTTTGCCCTTCGCAAATGGTTTGGTTGCAGCAAATGGTTCCTGGAGAATCAATATTGTGGCAAAAAGTATGAATACCGGCGTCAAAACAAAAAGTATTGCCTTGGCCGAAACCAATGGTGAATGGATCCGTTGCGCCGTTTGATTTTACGTCGCTGTCTTTACAGTCGTTGCTCTGCGCATCCTTTATCGTCCACTGGTATCCCGATGGAAGACCACTGAACACAATGACATACACGCCGGTTGTGACGCACTCAAACTGGTAATGTCCGTCGCCATCGGTGGTGGTGCTGGACACGATCACGTCGTCTGAAGTTCCGAAAATACCGTCTGCACCTGATTTTGTGAGTTTAACGGTCATATTGGATACTCCGATGGTTTCTGTTGGGTGCTGGAATCCATCTTGGTCAAAGTCGATCCAGACATAATCGCCAAGGAGGATGCCATTGTTGATAGACCCAATATTAACCGAGGCTGTAGAAGCACAAAAGGCATTGTCTATCACGGTTACTGCGTGCAGTCCTGCCGTTAGATTGATGGCTGTTGCGGTGGTCTCCCCATTGTCCCAGGTAAAAGACAAGGTTCCATTGCCGCCTGAAACACTGGCTGTTGCGCTGCCCGGGCCGGTACAAGAAGCACTTGTAACCGCTGTAATAGCGACCATGGGTGGCAACAACGACGCAATACTGACTTCAGCAGTAGCGGTACAGCCGGCTGCGTCGGTAATGGTCACGGTATAAATACCGGCGCCCAAGCCATTGGCAGTGGCATCATCATCATCGGGATTGTCGGGCCCATCGTTCGACCAGTCGTAGGTGAAGGGGCCAACGCCCCCTGTTGCTCCTGCTGTTGCGGAACCGGTATTGCTGCTACAACCAGACTGTGAACTTCCGGCGATAAAAGCGTTGGGCGCAGCGGGTTGTTCGATGGTCAAGGCTCCAACAGCGGCACAGCCGTTGGCATCGGTCACCGTAACCCCATGGGCGCCTACCGGAAGGTTGGAGGCTGTTTGGGTAGATTGGTTGTTGGCGCTGTTGCTCCAAGTGTAGGAGTATGGCTCAACGCCACCAGTTGTATTTGCGATGCCGCTACCACCGGCGATACAAGTAGCATTGGTAACAACAGACACCTGCAGTGATGGACCGTTGGTTTGTAGGATAGTAATGGTTGCCTCCGAGGAACAACCCCCCGCATCGGTGATGGTAACAGTATGGGTACCTGCCAGCAGATTGGTGGCGGTAGCATTGTCGTTGTCAGGATCGTCTGCACCATCGTTTGACCAGTCGTAGGAATAGGGTTCTATTCCACCCGACGGGGTAGCGATAGCCGATCCACCAATTAGGCAGGTAGCATTTGATCCGATGGTAGTAGCCACGATCAACGGTTGGGCACTGGAGATATTTACAGTGTCAATACCCTGGCATCCCGTCACCAAGTCCGTCACGGTGACCTGATGGGACCCCACCCCCAAATTGGTGGCGGTTGATGTATTTTGAGTAGGGTTGCTGTCCCAAACAAAAGCATAGTTGCCGGTTCCGCCGGACACATTGACTACAGCACTGCCGCCGACCGTACACCCTGCGTCAACGGTTGGCGTCGCATCCAATATGAGGGTGCCGCCATTGACTTCAACGATCACGGAGGACGAGCAGCTACACCCATTGGCATCCGACACCGTTACCGAATAGGTTCCGCCCATGATGGTGATGGTCGGCCAGGTTTGACCGCCATCCCAAAGATAGCTGTAGGGTGCAGTGCCACCGGTGGCTTCAATGGTGGCCGTACCAGGCAAACCGCAGTAGCCTGGCTGCGAACTGATGAAACACTCCAGCGGGTCGGGCTCAGCAACAGTAGTGCTGGCTTGGTTGGAGCAGCCATTGGAGTCGGTCACGGTGACCTGATACGTTCCGGCAGGTAGGCCCGTAATATCTTCAAGTCCCGCTATTGGGTTGCCGATGCCATCATTTGACCAGTCGTAGTAGTAGGGTGGGGTGCCCGACATGACGCTCACGTGTGCGGTACCATTGTTGTATCCAAAGCACGTCACATCGAGGTGACTGGTCATCAGCCAAAGGCCTTCGTTCCAAAAACCAACGGTGAAGCTACTGGCAATGGTACAGCCTTTAAAATCCGTTACCGTCACGGTATAAACACCGGCTGATAGGTCTGTGATGAGTTGTGTAGTAGCGCTGTTGTTCCAGCTGTAGGTGTACGGAGGCGTGCCACTAAAGGGAGAAGCTGCGGCCCAACCATCGGGTACGATGCCACAAATTTGACTTTGCCCGTCCACGGAGACACCGATTTGCGTGGGCTGAAGGATGGTTATAGAACCTACTGCGCTGTTGGAGTTTAGATCTGAAACCGTAACAACGTACGTGCCAGGACAAAGGTCGACGAGCGCGGCTGTACTTTGTCCGTTGCTCCATTGGTAGGAATAGGGCGACCACCCGCCACTTCCAACGGCTGTTGCAGTCCCATTACAAGCGCCGAAGCACGAAATGTTGGTTCCACTGACGGAAACCTGTACTTGCGCCACCGCAACATGTGAGACAACAATTGCCAGTAGTATTGTGACAAAAAGTTTTGAGCGTAGCATCAAATATTTAGGCGATAGTTCCATACGAACAAACAAGGTAAAAAGCTAAAATCGGTTGTTTTCTGATTATAATGGACACATAGGAGTATGCAAAGTGGTTTTACAGACCCTACAAACATGGGAACTCCACGCGCATACACTACAAAAGTAGGTATTTTCAAAGTCGGAATGGGCGGATTCTCATTAAAATTTCAGTTAACTGGTTGTGTGGCACGCTGTCTGGCCCAAAAGTGGCCATTTTCCGCCATACTTCACCGATTTTTTTGACCGTATCGCTGCTACGGCCTGCAAAAATCTGCTTCGTCTGGCAAAAAATGGCCACTTTTTGACCACCCTAACCAGTTACGATTTCCCAGAAAGTGGATATAAGATACTATTCACAATTATAGTGCCACACATTATTGTCCTTTCGCAAAACAATTTTGCCGATATTTAGTTTGATCCCTGATTATGGCTGATACTGAACGATTCAATTTTCCCCTGTTCCGGCAGGTCATGCGTATGCTTAGTCCCTACAAGCGTACTTTTTATTTGACAGCATTCCTGACGGTGGTATTGGCGCCGCTGGCAGTAGTAAGGCCCAAATTGCTTCAAACCATGGTGGACGACTACATTGCGATTGGCGATGTGCACGGCATGTTTATCCTTGCCATGGGTATTTTGGGGTTGTTGATCTTGGAGGTAATCTTGCGATATTTTTTTCTCTATCACGCGGATTGGCTGGGGCAGGCGACCATTCGCGATTTGCGGGTCAAGATTTTCAATCATGTCAACAGTTTGAACCTCAACTACTTTGATAAAACGCCAATCGGACAGAGCACGACGCGGACGATCAGCGACATAGAGTCTATCAATACCATTTTTAGTGAGGGCAGTATTACGATTGTGGCTGATTTGCTGACCATTGTTGCGGTGTTGGTGGTCATGTTTTTCACGTCTTGGAAGCTCACTTTTATGGTTCTCACGGTATTTCCCCTTTTAATTTGGGGTAGTATTCAATTTAAGGAAAGTGTGCGCAAGAGTTATGAAAAAGTGCGTAACCACATATCCACGATGAATGCTTTTTTGCAAGAACGCATCAGTGGTATGCGGGTTGTACAAATTTTCAATGCAGAAACCCGCGAGGCAGAAAAATTTCGGCAGATCAACAGAGATTACACATCGGCCAATTTGCGTGCCATCTTTGCTTATGCCATTTTTTTTCCCGTAGTGGACATTATTTCAGCCCTTTCGCTGGGCTTGATGGTCTGGTATGGCGCGCGTGGGGTTCTGTCTGAAGAAGTGACCATTGGTGTCTTGGTGGCATTTCCACTGTATATTTCGATGTTGTATCGGCCCATCAGGATGTTGGCAGACAAATTTAACACCCTTCAAATGGGGTTAATTGCTGCGGAGCGTGTTTTTAAATTGTTGGACAACAACGACAGGGTACAGAACACCGGTAGTTTTGCACCAGCGTCTTTGAAAGGTGAGGTCTCTTTTGACAGGGTTTGTTTTTCTTATTCTGGCGACATGGAAAAAGATCCGGTCTTGAAAGACGTTTCTTTTCAGATTAATCCGGGGGAGACTTTGGCCATCGTGGGCAGTACGGGCAGTGGGAAAACAACCATCATCAGCCTGCTCAACCGTTTCTATGAAATTGAATCGGGGCATATACGCATTGATGGCCGAGATTTGCGGGAATACGATGTTTTTGCTTTGCGTCGCAGGGTTGCTGTTGTGCTGCAGGATGTATTTCTCTTTTCAGGAACGGTGTTGGAAAACATCACCTTGCGTGACCCGAATATCACCGAGCAACAAGTCGTAGAAGCGGCTAAAATGATTGGGGCGCACGCTTTTATCCAGAAACTTCCGGGGGGATATCACTATCCGGTCATGGAGCGCGGTGCAACGTTGTCTATGGGACAGCGCCAGTTGATATCATTTGTGCGTGCACTGGTATTTAACCCGGATGTATTGATTCTGGATGAGGCCACGTCTTCGATTGATCCGGAGTCGGAGGGGGTAATACAGCATGCCATAGAAAAGTTGATCGCGCGGCGCACGAGTATCATCATAGCCCACCGTTTGAGTACCATACGCCATGCAACCAATATTTTGGTGCTGGACAAGGGTGTTGTTCGAGAGTTTGGTCCCCACGACCAATTGCTTGCGCTTGAAAACGGCCGATACAAGGAACTGTATGAAAAGCAGTTTTTACAGATCGGCGCTGCCTAAACGGGTGGTTATTCCCGTGCTTTCTTGAAAACAGGGACGGTGCTGCAGGGCTCGCCAAAGAGAATACTTTGTGCCACCGGCTGTAATCGGCGTGTGATCTCCAGGTAGGCGGAAGCGGGAACAGGTTTATCGCTGCAGCCCTTCACCACGATGCGTTCCCCTTCGTAATCTAGGATATTCAGGTTGTTTATTTTTTTCTGGAAGGCCATTTCGACGAAGGCCTCCACCGTACAGAGGCAGATATCTTGGACGAATGGTGTGGCATGGGCAGCCACGAGCATATACGCCCACATGGGAACAATGGCATCTGCTGAACAAAATACGGCCAAATTTTTTCCTTGGTACTGTTGCCAATCGTGGCTATTAAGTGCCGCTCTAAAGTCTTTTTCCTTCAGTATTAACGCCATGAAAAGGTAGTCTTTCAGGTCGAAAGGAACGATTTCACCCGTCGGGTAAAACTGTTCGAGATCGATGGTGGTCAGCTTACTGTTGGCGACGCGATTGATCGGTGATTGATTCAGCGTTGATTCCATTTGCTATTGATTGTCAGGGTGTTCGTCCGCATTTTGGGCTGGTTTTGAAGGGGTGAATTCTTCGAGTGCGGGAACTTCCCCGATAGAATTTTCAGGATCTTTGAAGTCTTTGGGCTTGGGCAGGTCTGTTAATCGGTTGATGCCCAAATAGTCCATGAACTTTCCGGTGGTGCCGTAGATCAACGGCCTTCCTGGGCCTTCACTTCTACCGACAATGGAAACAAGTTCTTTCTCTAAAAGTTTTTGGAGGGCATAATCGCAACTGACGCCGCGGATCTCTTCCAGTTCGGCCCTGGTGACCGGCTGCTTGTACGCAATGAGTGCAAGTGTTTCGAGTGCGGCCTGCGACAGGCGTTTTTTGGTGGTTTGTTTGAGGTAAATGGCCACGCTTGAGTGGTAGGCGCCCTTGGTAAGAAACTGCCAGCCTCCTGAAATCTCCACGAGTTCGAACGCGTATTGATCCTGATGAAATTGCTGTTGGGTTTGTTGTATTGCTGCGAGAACATCTGCTTCTGGCACTTCCATTAGCAGACTTTCATCCAGAACGGATTTGATATCGACCAAGGGAATAGGCTGGGGAGCGGCAAAAATGAGGGCTTCGACGTGCTGTTTTAGAAATTCCATGGTGCAAAGATAAAAGTAACTGGTTAGGTGGCACGCTGTCTGGCCCAAAAGTGACCATTTCCCACCATACGTCGTCCATTTTTTTGACCATAGCGCTACAAAGGCCTACAAAAATCGGTTTCGTCTAGCAAAAAATGGTCCCTTTTTTGTCTCCGACGCGACCACCTAACCAATTTACGCGGTGTTTGTTGCCATTGGGAAACACCGTTTTTGAAACTAATACCGCACGGTTTCTTCCATAAATTTCTCATTCTGTTGTCCGCGGACCTCCATGGTGACGACGGGCTTTTCTCCTTCCCAGCGAATTCGGAGCAGGCCAAAATTTTTCTTGACAATCATCTCACCCACTCGGAATTTGTTGGTTTCGGGTCCGGCGCTTCGAATGTGCGTCATACCGCTTGACGTGAAGTCGTACAGCGGATAGGTTAACCCTTCCAATTGTATCTTAGAAATTTCTGCCATGTGGCGATCACCACTGAGGATCAGGAGATTTTTGGGTTTGGTCGCGCCGATGAGTTTGAGGAGTCGCTTGCGTTCGTTGGGAAAATTGCCCCATTTTTCGTAGCCGTGTTCGTCTGACAGCACCTGGATACTGGAGCAAAGAATGGTGAGATTGGCGGTGTTGTTGCGGAGTTCTTCCTCCAGCCAGGCCCATTGTGTTTCGCCGAGCATTTCGCCGTCGAGACTGGGGTTATAGCGTTTTTCTTTGCTTGGATCGGGCACAAGGGAGTCCCGAAACCAGCGCAAATCCATGATTATTACTTTTATTTTTTGTCCGACTTTGCCGAAGGTGTACGATTGGTAGGCGCCGTCTCGTTTACGAACGGGGCTGTTGAGAGGGATGTCGAGAAAGTCCATGAGGCATTTTTTTGCGCTACGTTTCATGGGGTAATACTTGCAGGCATCGTTGAAGCCGTAATCATGGTCGTCGTAGATACCGATGATTTGTGTTTTGTCGCGCAGTTTTTTGTATTCGGGGTTGGTTTTCAGGCGGCGATAATGGGCGGCCAGGGCTTTCATGTCGGCGGTGTCGGCGTAAATGATGTCTCCGAGCCAAATCCACAGGTTTGGGTTGTTGACAGCTACGTGATCCCACATACTTTGGGACATCGTCACCCTGTTGCAGGAGCCAAAAGCGATGGTGGTTGGCGCTGTGGTGGTATCCAGAAATTTTGGTTTGAACGCTTCAGCATCGAGCAATTCAGCCACATTCACAGACTTTTCCGTCAAGGTTTCTGTTGCAGGTTTGGCTTCCTGTTTTGTGTTCGTATTTCCAGATTGTGCGAAGCATGGCGCCGTGGCTATCCAGGCGAACAGCAGGGGTACTATTGGATTTAATTTTCTCATGAAACAGTGTTAGGGACAAGCAGTGGACAATAAGAACGAAAGTGTTTCGAATTTCGTACAAATTTTTTTCGCAACTGGTTAGCGTGGTCGCATCTGAGACAAAAAAGTGGCCATTTTTTGCCAGACAAAGTGGATTTTTGCAGGCCGCAGCCTCGTTACGGTCAAAAAAATGGGCGAAGTATAGCGGAAAATGGGCCTTTTTAGGCCAGACAGCGTGCCACCTAACCAGTTACGAATAAACAATCTCATCGGGTGATTGTTGGAAATCGTGCTTGGTATTGGCGTATTTAAAGGGGCTGTGCAGTTGCTTTGGCCGGTATTTGCAGTTCAAAAGGCATAACTTTATGGCTGTTTTTATGACTTGTTGGGATGCACTGCTCCTGCGTGTCTGAGACATCCTTGCCAGCCAACCATTTACACCAAAAAAATACACAACATGAAATTTCCACCCATACACCATTATGCAACAACGGTCGTTTTGGCGTTTACGCCGGTAATATCAGTGATGTTTGGGGTGTTTCTTGTGTTATCTTCCTGCAGTTACACCTTAAAGATACGGGATGGTCGCACGGCATTTGAGCGCAAACAATTTGCCATTGCCATTCCAATGTTGCAAAAAGAACAGGCACACGCCAAAACACGTCGGGAACGGGGGCAACTGGCCTACCTCCTCGGGGATGCCTACCGTCACAACGGTCAGGACGAAAAGGCGTTGGAATGGTTTAGCGTGGCTTACGACAACAATTACGGTACGGAGGCACTTCGGTCAAAGGCGTTTGCACTCAAAAAACTGGAACGGTACGCAGCAGCCAGGGAGGCATTCAAGCAGTTGGGCATCGAGATCGGATCGCCTTATGAATATCGCAAGGAAATTACTGCGTGTGTGGTGGCGGAGGGTTGGCTCAAGGAAGCAGACGGCAATGGTTGGACGGTGGAGCCGGCGCCGTTTAACAGCCCCCAAAACGATTTCGCCCCCGCACTTTTTCCAGATGGTCGTGTGGTGTTTACAAGCGACAGGGCCCTTGGCGGCGGGAAAGAAAAGTACCCGTGGACCGGCAATAAGTACATGGACATTATGATCGTCGAACAAGATGGGGTGAGTCCACAACTGTTTGACAATCAAATTAATACCAATGGGAACGAGGGCGTTCCATGTTTCAATAAAACGGGGACCGAGTTGTTTTTTTCACGGGCTGTCAGCGCTTACAAGGGCGATGATGCGTTCAATAAAATATACCAGGTACAGCGGGAGGAAGAAGGTGTAGTATGGTCTCCGGCGGAGCCACTGCCCTTTCAAAAAGAAAAAATAAATTACCTACACCCTGCGTTGAGCAGCGATGGGGCGACCCTTTATTTCGCGTGCAATGACCCTGAGGGTTGGGGCGGCTACGATCTGTACGCCATGCAGCGCAACAACAAAAGTGATCTGGGATGGGATGCACCCAAGGCGCTCAGTAGAAATATAAATTCACCTGGCAACGAACTTTTTCCCACCATCGATGCCGATACGCTGTATTTTGCTTCAGACGGGCTTCCGGGTATGGGTGGACTTGATATTTTCCGGACCAACAAAGTTGATCGCAACGCTTGGGCGCCGCCGTTGAACCTCAAGGCACCGGTGAACAGTGGTGCTGACGACTTCAGTTTTTTGGTAATGCCGAATACCGGAAAGCCAGTTGGGAAGGCTCCTGGGTCGCTCATTCGAAGCGGTTTTTTTACCACCAACCGTTTGATGGAGGGTGTGCGGGGCGGAGATGATATATGTCGTTTCGAACAGCGCGTGCCATTGCCAAAACCCGCCGTGGTGGATACGGCGCCGACAAAACCACCGGTTTATAAAATGGTATTGGAGGGCTATGTGCTTGAAAAAATACGCGCCGACCCGGCAGATCCCAACAGCAGCGTATTGGGTAGAAAACCCCTCTCCGGTGCGGGGGTACAAGTGGAATTTGGCGGACAAAAACGTATTTTCTCCACGAAGGACGACGGTTTTTTTACCCTTGAACTGGCGGAGAATACCGATTATGGTTTCAATGCTTCTCGTCAGGGATATTTGTCAAACACTGCTAAATTTAGCACCAAAGGCATCGCCAGGGTCACCGCAGTTCCGGTACAAACTTTTGAGGTGGAGATCGTATTGGACCAAATTTATCGAAACCAAGAAATCCTGTTGGAGAATATATACTACGATTATGATCGCTGGGACATACGTCCGGATGCAATGCCTACCCTCAATCGGTTGGCAGAGGTGTTGCGCAGCAATCCCACTGTTCGCATTCAGTTGGGCAGCCACACCGACTGTCGTGGCAACGATGGGTATAACCTGACCTTGTCGCAACAACGTGCACAGAGCGCCGTCAACTACCTCATTGCGCAAGGAATAGATCCTGTCAGGCTTTCTGCCATTGGGTACGGAGAAACCCAACCCATTGCCCTGTGTGCTTGTGCGCGTTGTACGGAAACGGAGCACCAGGCCAACCGAAGAACAACCTTTAAAATCCAGGAATAGGGACGGTGGGTAATCCGCCAAGGTAACCCAGCAGGTATGTTGTTACAAGCCCCCTCCCAACATTTTGGCAACGAAATAGGCCGCAGTGGCCGCCGCTGTGCCGATGGCCGCTACTTTCAAAGCCCCTTTCATCGGCGGTTGCCCGGTCGCCTTGCTTTTAAACCAACCAAAAACCAACAGGCATAACAGCGTTATGGCGGCCGAGTATTTCAGCCCTTCGCTGGCAACGTCAAAAACATAGTAAGGAATAAGGGGTATAAGTCCACCGACCACATAAGAGAGTCCGATGGTGAGGGCGCTTTTGGTGGCGCGGCCTTCGTCGGGCTTTTCCAGTCCCAATTCAAATTTCATCATAAAGTCCACCCAGTGATCTTTGTTGTTGGCCAGTTCGTCCACAACGGCGTGTTGGGTGTTTTCGCTGAGGCCGTAATCGGCCAATATTTCCCTGATTTCTTGTTTTTCGCGTTCGGGCACGCGCTCCACCTCGTCATATTCCCGGGCAAGTTCTGCATCGTAATGTTCCACCTCGGTTTGTCCGGCCAAAAAACCACCCAAGCCCATGGCGATAGAACCAGCCACAATCTCTGCGATGCCAGCGGTGAGTACGATGGACGAGCTGGCCACCGCACCCGAAAGACCGGCAGCCAAAGCAAATGGAACGGTTAAGCCATCAGACATCCCAATGACGATGTCCGTAATCAATGCCGAGTTTCTGAAGTGTTCTTCGTTGTGCTCGTGGTAGTGCGGATGGAGGTGAATGTCGGGCATATCGTTGGGTAATTTTTGGCGAAAATAGGACAAATGATGGCTAGTAGCGAATAAAAAAGGCCGGCGCACCATGTCAGTGGTGCGACGGCCTTCCGTAAAAAACGCTGGGGTGTTCAAAAATTAATCGTCGTCTTCTTCCGTTACCCCTTTGAGGCGGTATTTCGATTTTTCTGTTGGTTTAAGTTTCTTTTTTTTGTGGTCTTGGAATTGTTGGTTGAAGTCGCGTTCTTCCAAGCGGCGGGAGTCTTTTTTACTCTTTTCCCAGGTTTTCATGGCAAAAGTTGCGTTTGATTTTCACACCGTCCTTTTCGATACTGAAAAGTTTTAAAGGTGTTTGAGTGAACTGATGAAGGATAATCCGGTTACAAAAATACCCTCTTTTGTGGATGACGCAAGCGTATGGGTAAAAATATTGCTGAAAAAAGTAGGTTTATGCCTGAATATCCATTTTATCTGTTAACGAAAAATGTTGTATTGTTGATTTGCCAGCTTTTTAAGGGCCGTAAAATGCCCAATAGATTGAAAAACATTTTACATTTGAGCGCTCAGCTGCCGGCTTTTTTCCGGGTTGTATTGCTAATAAATTGTAACTGGTTAGCGTGGTCGCGTCTGAGACAAAAATGAGGCCATTTTTTGCCAGACAGCCTGCCACCTAACCAGTCAAATAATTACACTAAAAAAACGTGTTGCACATGAAATATTCAATGATGTTGCTGCTGTGGGTGGCCACTGTTTCCACCCTTTTTTCGCAGGAAACAAGGGTAGTCAAATTTGCGTGGGGTACGGAACAATTGCCGGCGAATTTCAACCTGGTCAAACAGCAAAAGCGCGTGCCATCTGAGGAGCTCATACAGGGCAAATTTGTGCGGTTTGTGCTGTTTGACAAGACGCTTACGACGGGCGAACGCGCTGAAATGGCCGGGTTGGGCGTTGAAATATTGGGCTATGTATTTCCTTCCACCTACCTGCTGCTGCTGCCTGCAAGTGTGGAGTGGCAACGGCTGGAAAAGTATGCTCCTTACAGTGTGGTTGCGATCCAACCGACTTGGAAAATGGCCAAAAGCCTTCGGGAACCGCCTTTTGGCCAATGGGCGGTTCAGGGTGATTGGATAGATATAAATATAAAGGTGTATGCCGCCGTTGAAATTCCGATTGCCGCGGCTGCTTGCCGGGAAAATGGCATGATCGTGCGCAAAGAGGGTACTCAAAATGGCTTTCTTCAAGTGCGTGTACTGAAAACTGCATTGCAGGACGTTGCCGCGCTGCCATTTGTTCAAATGCTCGAGTTGGTGCCCGCTCCCGGCGAACAGGAGGACATTCGGGGGCGCTCTTTGCACCGCTCCAATACCCTCGATACGGATCATCCATGGGGAAAAAAATACAACGGTGAAGGCGTGAAAACTCTTGTCCGAGACGACGGGCAATTGGGACCGCACATAGATTTTCAAGGGCGGTTGTTCAATCAAACACAGACTACGGCCACATTGGGTACGCACGGCGATGGGGTAGGCGGCATCATCGCCGGCGCCGGCAACCTTGATCCCACCAAAAAAGGAATGGCTGCCGGGGCAGATGTATTTGTCTTAGATTATATCAATGATTTTCAAGATCAGACCTTATCGTTGCACCTCAGCAAAGATGTGACCATCACCAATTCCTCCTATTCTGACGGGTGTAACATTGGCTACACCCTCGCAACCCAAACAGTTGACCAGCAGTTGTACGAACACCCAACGTTGATGCACGTTTTTTCAGCGGGCAACTCCAACGGTTCTAATTGTAATTATGGCGCTGGAACGCAATGGGGGAACATTACTGGCGGGCATAAAATGGCAAAAAACGCCATCGCAACGGCAAATCTGCTGCCAGATGCCACCCTGGATGCCACGTCGAGCAGGGGGCCTGCCTACGACGGCCGCCTAAAACCCGATATCTCAGCCAACGGCACCAATCATTTTTCCACGAATCCCAACAACGCCTATCAGGAATTTGGGGGGACTTCGGCTGCCGCGCCCGGCATTGCCGGATGTTTGGCGCAGCTGACCCATGGGTACAAAGACCTCCATGGTGGCCAGGAACCCAATGCAACCCTGCTCAAAGCAACGCTGCTGAATACGGCCAATGATCTCGGCAATATCGGACCGGATTTCAAATTTGGCTGGGGGCATGTGAACGCCTGGCGCGCATGGTTGCTCCTGGAGCAAAATCGATACCTGTCGGCACAGGTTGATCACGCCGCTACCACCGTACACGCCTTACAAGTGCCGGATGGTGTACGACAAGCCAAGATGATGATCGTTTGGGCCGACCCACCCGCTGATCCTGCGGCTCCTCGCGCGCTCACAAACGACTTGGATATCCGGGTCGTTTCGCCAGATGGCGCCGTTGTGTACCTGCCCTGGAAATTGGATCCTACCCCCAACGCCACTGCGCTGGGAACGCCCGCTACAAAGGGCCGGGATTCGTTGAACAATGTAGAACAGGTGACCATCGATGCACCACTGTCAGGGGACTATACCGTATATGTCCAAGGGAAAGACGTCCCATTCGGCCCTCAGGCATATTATTTGGTTTGGGAGTTTATCGCAGATGACATAAAGCTTACCTATCCTGCCGGTGGTGAAGGCTTTGTTCCGGGAGCGGTGGAGCGTATTCATTGGGATGCGTATGGTACCGCCGGTGATTTTAACCTGCAGTATTCTACAGACGCTGGCGCAACGTTCAATCCCCTCGCAACACTCGCCGGGACCAAAAGAATGTACGATTGGACTGTTCCCAATACGGTGAGTGGGCGGGTGTTGCTTGCGCTCGACCGTGGCGGGTATCGCGATACCACAGATTTTCCCTTTTCCATTGCTCCTGTGCCACAGGGCTTGAAAATTGTCAAAGTTTGTCCTGACACTATAACCGTTCAATGGGATAGTATTGCGGAGGCACTTTCCTACGACGTGTATATATTGGGTGGAAAATACATGGAACTGGTTGGATCGGTTGATACGAATCAGTATCAGTTTCCCATCACCAATGCCGGAGAGGAGCGTTGGGTTTCTGTGCGCAGCAAGTACGACGATGGGGCATTGAGCCGTCGAGCGATTGCCGTAAACTGGCCCGGCGGGCTCAAAAACTGTCCACAAGAAAATGACCTCGGGGTGCGCACGTTGCTGGATCCGGTTGGCGGCGCCATTGTATCGTGCTCTGCTACAACACAAAACATTACCGTGCGCCTCGTCAACGAAGGCTTGGCTGTGGTGACCGGGGCGCAGTTATCGTATCAGGTGGACAGTTTGGCCGTTTTTTCTGAGAATATACCGGCTATTCCGGCTGGCGACACCTTGGAATTTACGTTTCAAAATCCCATTGCTTTGGCCGGCAATGGCGCCATTCTGCTGAAAGTATGGGCTACGTTTCCAGGCGATATTACCTATTTCAACGACACACTTACAGCCTTGTTGCCATTTGTCACACAGGCTGTTTCAGGGGCTTTTGAAGAACATTTTGAATCAGACCCGCTGCTGCCGCTCGGGTGGACCATCCGCAATCCGGACGACGGTATTACCTGGTCTTTGACCAATGCCTATCCGGGGATGATTGGGCTGGATGGCAATCCTACACGGGCCTATTTTATGAGTCATTACCAGTATGAGCAACTCGATGCCCTGGATTACTTGTACATGGTTCCGGTAGATTTCGGCCAGATAGCCCATCCTGCCCTAGAATTTGACCTCGCCCATCGTCCCTATGGTACTGGATACACCGATGGTTTGCGCGTGGAGCTTTTTCCCCAATGTGATCTTGCTGCTGAGCCGATTGTGGTGTATGAAAAATTTGATCCGGCTTTGGGTACCAACAGCACCTCGACTACTTTTTTTGTGCCATCGAACAGCAACGACTGGAAACGACAGACGGTTGACCTTGGCGCCTTCGCTGGTCAAACCGCGGTCATCCGTTTTGTGGGCATCAATGGCTATGGGAACAACACCTTCTTGGACAATATTGGTGTGGCGGAGTATGTGCCGCCAGTGTTGCCTGTGGCGGAGTATTTGGCGGTGGAGGACACCATTTGTCGTCAGGACACAACCATTGTTTCGGCTAGCCAATTGACACCCAACGCCCAATACGCTTGGACCTTTGGTACCGCTTCTTTCCCGACCACAGCCGTGGGACCCGGGCCGCATGCTGTATATTATCCCACCCCCGGAACAAAAAATATACGTTTGATCGCTTCCAATGCAGCGGGTACAGATACCGCTTTTCACGCACTTTTTGTTCGACAATTTCCAACAGCAAATTTCACACAAAACATTGATAGTCTGACAATTACCCTCACGAATACCAGTTCCAATGCTGCGGTGTATCGCTGGGATTTCGGCGATGGCAATACCAGCACGCTGCCCAATCCGACACACACCTACAATACACCCGGTATTTATTCCGTCAAACTGGACGCCATCAATCCCTGTAAAACAGTTTCCAAAACGGTGTTAGTAGCGATGACCACCAAGGTTCAGGAGCTGACGACAGACGGGTACAGCGTACTGCTCCAGCCCAATCCGACGGAAGGAGATTTTATGGTCACCATAGACAGCCCTTTTGCCGAAAGCATCCGTTTGAGTTTGTTTGATGCCCGGGGCGCTGTGGTGACTACCCTAAACACCACGGTAAAACAAGGCGCCACCGCCATTCCTTTTCGGGGGCTACAGCTTTCAAAAGGGATATACCAACTGACCCTTGAAGCAGCGTCGGGCTGGAAAACGTTCCGCATCGCCGTACAATAAGAGCCAAGGAGAGAAAAATAGGACGCCGTCTCCTTTCCGCGAAACGGCATGTTGGGCTTTTGAATGCTTGGCTGGTGCGCTGTCTAGCGGAAAACGGGTGTTTTACGCCAGACAGCGCACCGATTTTTTTGTCGTGACGGTTGCTACGCCGCCAAAAAACCGCATCTGAGCGAAAAAAAGGCCACTTTTTTGGCTCAGCCCCATCCAATTCAGCCGTGTCCACTGTTTTTTTTAAAAAAACGGATACTATTCGGTTTTTTCGCCAACAAGAATTACCTTTGCAGCCCTGTTTTAACAAAAGACAATTTTCATCAAAAAAGGAGTATTTTTATGCTGATCCTCGAAGTAAAAGACGGCGAAGTCATTGATAAGGTGCTGAAGAAGTACAAACGCAAATTTGAAAAAGCAGGTATCCTGAAGGAACTGCGTCGCCGCAAGGCTTTCACAAAGCCATCCGTATCACGTCGCACGGAGGTGTTGAAAGCTGTGTACAAAGAGGATATGTACGGCAACAAGAACGATTGATCCTGTGTGGTAGTCGGGCCATGAGGTCGTGGGTATATGGTTGTTTATCCGGCAATCGTTTTTCCTAGTGCACACAACATTGTCCAACATATCATCGTAGTACGTGTTTCACGAAGATTCGTTTTTAGGTTACCTTTCGCTGGAGCGGCGTTTTTCGTCGCACACCTTGAAAGCATATACAAGCGATTTATCGGGTTTTATCTCCCACGTAGTGGAGCACCAATGCCTTAGCTCGGTTGACGAGCTAAGGCATTTTCATGTCCGTTCCTGGATTGTTTCCCAGATGGAAGCCGGGCAAAGTCCGCGCAGCATCAACCGCCGGCTTTCGTGTTTAAAGACCTATTTCAAGTTTTTGCGCAAACGGGGTTTGATGGCCAAGGATCCCATGAAAAAAGTTGTGTCGCCCCGTACCGGCAAGCGCTTGCCGGTATTCATTCAAGAGAGCCAAATGGCGGCACTGTTTACCCACGTTGACTTTGGTGAAGATTTTGGCGGCCAGCAGGAACGTCTTGTCTTGGAATTGCTCTATGCGACCGGCATGCGCCGCAGCGAGGCTTCCTGTTTGAAAATAAGCGATCTTGATTTCAGCAGAATGGTGCTTCGGGTGCGTGGAAAGGGCGATAAAGAGCGAATGTTGCCTTTTGCCAGCTATCTGGGCGACTTATTCGACAATTTTCTGAAACTTAGATCGGCGCTTTTCCCAGTCACGAAGGAGCCATGGCTTTTTCTCAATCGAAAAGGCGCATCGTTGTCCCCGGAAAGTATCTACCAGATTGTGCGTAAAAACTTGTCGTTGGTCACCACGGTGGAGCAGCGCAGTCCACACGTGTTGAGGCACTCATTTGCCACCCACCTTTCCAACAACGGCGCGGAGCTCAATGCCATCAAAGAATTGCTCGGGCACTCCAACCTTGCCGCCACACAGATTTACATGCACAACAGCATTGAGCGCTTGATGGAGATATACGAAAAATCGCATCCCAAAGGAGAGGAAGAGGAGCGCTAGGGGTGGGGGAGACCGTCCCAAAGCGCATAGAGGCGGTGATCATGCCTGTTCCTGAAGGCACGCCAACCATGCGGAGAATTGGTTATTGGCCGATCCTCAGCCAGTAGGAGCCGCCATGTCGTTCCACGTCTTGCAGGTTGGGGTGTTCCCAAATCTCGGAAATAAGCCCACGCAGCGCTTCGTCTTCCGATATATAGTACGCTGGAAAGATCGTTTGATACCGTTTTGCGTTGGCCAACAGGTTGATGGCCAAGCCATACTGTTCGGTGTAAAATCGGTCGCACATAAATTGTGGGTAGTCGAATGGCAGGTACACATCGTGAATGTGCACCAACACCCCCGGCTTGAGTGCTGGCAGCGTTTCCAAAAAAAACACGGTTGAATCAGAGTTGGGGAGTATTCTGTGGGAATTGTCTATGAAAAGAATGTCTCCAGCTTCCAGTTCTGACAGCCAGTTTGAGTCAACGGCTTCAAAAGGCTGACGGATTACTTCATCGGCCAAGTTGTCAATTGCCGCCCGCGGAAAAGGGTCTATAGAAATGATGCGGGTATCCAAATCGTGGTCTTGAACGGCTTTATGGGCGACCTGAGTGGAGTTGCCCGAACCTACCTCCACGTACCGCTTTGGCTTGGTCTCCGCGATGATGGTGTACAACGCCATGATATCCAGTCCGGGCAAGAAATGGTTGTTCCAGCCGGGTTGTGTTGGGTCAGTTTCCGCGTTTAGTTTCTTGATGGACTGCAAGTGTTCGCGTTGCGCCAGTATTTTATGCATCCAGTCACCGTATTCTGCCCGATTTTCGGCGATGATTTCCAACAAGCGCGGGTGTGCCGGCATCCCGTGGCCATAACGGGGTTTGAAGGTTACTTTATATTCCAGGAAGAGCGCCTGAAATCGCGGGTGGAGACATTTGAGTAGGTTTCGCAGCATGGTATTACACGATATTTTTGGTATTAGGGGCTGCTGTTTAAGGGCTGTGGCCATGAAACAGGCCACAATATTAATGTGTTATGTAAATACTTGGGTACTAATTGCTCAAATTGCGGTTGCCAGGAGGGGTTTCCGCCACTAGGAATCACTTATACCACAAGATCGCGTTGAAAAACCTGTCCGCCCGATTGGAGTCGGTATTGGTAGCTGCCGGGCATTACAAACCAATCCAACGGCGTAAAGTGGAAGGTATAGCTTCCGAGGGGCTTGTATTCATTGACGAGGGTTCGCAATACGTGTCCGGCTTTGTCGAGCAATTGGAGGCGAATAGGTCCGTTGTGCATCATGGCGTACTTAATGTCGATGGTTGCTGGTTGAGTGGGGTGTGGGTTGTGGCCCATTAAGGCGCATTTTCCGTTGTCGCCGAGGGTTGGCGGTATGGCGGGTACGAGGCCATCGATGACGGGCTGGTGTTGTCCCATGACAAAATTGACCAATTCCGGGGTGTTTCCGAGCCAATTTTGGAGCAGTGTTGCATAAACGGAACGGAAATCCACACTAAAGGGTGGGTCTGTGTAGGGGTCGGGGTTGCTGAGGTCTTGGTACGCGCCTGTAAACCCATTGCCAATACCGCCACCGAAAAGCATCATGGGCGTACCCCATCCGTGGTCAGTGCCCATGGAAGCGTTTTCATAAATGGTTCGACCAAACTCGCTGAAGGTCATGCCCAGCACTTTTTGTTCCAGGCCGCTCCCACCGAACGCCAAGTCGTCGAAGAAGGCTTTTACCCCGTCTGCGATTTTTTTCAATTGGTTTTGGTGGTAGTCAAGTTGGAGGGCGTGCGTGTCGAAGCCGCCGATTTCCACCATGAAAACGCGGGTTCCCAGGTTGCCTTTGATCAATTTGGCTACGATGGCCAATTGTTCGGCTAGGTTGTTGCTGGTGGGGTATTCCACCTGGTTTTTTCCCCTACTGTAAGACGTTTTAATGGTTTCCGCGTACCGGAATGCAGCATTGGCTGTTTGGCGGACATAGGCCAATTCCAGTTCGCGGGGGGTATTGCCGAGGGCGGCGAGGTCGTAGAGTTGACCGGTTTGGGCAATTTGGTAGAATTCCTGGGGGCTGCTGACGGCCAGTGCCATATTGGCTTGGTCGGCGCGAAAGATGAGGTCGGCTTGCACGCCAATTTGGAGTGCTGGGGGTACAGTTGGAGGTGTTTCCAGAAAAGCAGCGTATTCATTGTCGAGGAAACGCCCCATCCATCCGGTGTTTTGCACCACATCGGAATCACTGCCGGAAGCGATGATATCGTAGGAGCGGAAGTGGCTGTAATTGGGTTCCGGATACCCCACATTAAAAATCACTTTCATCATGCCCTCTTCCCAAAGTGGTTGTAAAGCATTGGTTTTCAATGGCATTCCATAGGCATTGCTCAGGGCCCACATATTATTTTCCTGAATACCGATGGTTGGTCGCAGGTTGTAGTAATAGGGGTTGTTGCGTTCCACGATGGTATTGAGTCCGTCATTGCCGCCACTCAAGCGGATGAGCACCAGCACGCGGTCGTTGTCGCCGTTGGCGAGCGCGGCCATGAGGGGTGTGGGCTGGAAGGCCCTCAGGGGCAGGTTGCCAAGCACCATACTGCCTGCTCCGAGGATGCCGGAAGCGGAGAGGAAATCGCGGCGCGACCACAGTTGGTGTTCGCGGAGGTGGGCATCGCCGTGATCGGAGGATGCGCCGTTGCGAATTTTTTTATGTTCTTGACTCATGGGTAAGGCGTGTCTGGCTCAAATACGGTTGAAAAGTTGGAGGTTCCCTCAATAACCCAATACGGGAGGCTTTTGAGGGTTAAAAAAGGGCTGGAAATCAAGTCAGTTGAAATTCCGGTAATTTCACCAGATAGTACAGCATATTGACAATTTGATAGGGGACTTCATCCCAATACAAGTTCCAGGAGCCATCTTCAAAATAGTTTTCGGGAATATTCGACTTGAAATTCACGATGGCTGCCTGCAAGTGGATGGGTTCCAGGGTTTGGCCGACAAAGAAATCAACCAATGCGGCGGTAATGACTGCGGGGTCATTGCTTTCATTGGTCAGGGTTTGCGCCAGGGATCGCAGGTTTTCTCTCAACACGTCGTCTTGGGTGAGGTAATAGGCGAAAGCTGCGCTGTAATTCCATCGTCCGGTGAGGGTGCTTTCGTTGATCCAGCTGTGGTGTCCCTTCCAACCGGCCACATTGGGTGGGTTGAAAATTTCTTGTCCGAGTTGGTAAGACCAGTAAAACATGGCATTCCAGTAGTTTTCAGCGACCTGGCTGCTGGTAGCGCCGCCATTTTTCAGCAGGCAAATCATGGATTCCAACGGCGTTTTGATTTGCGCATTTAGGATGGACTCTTCAAAAAAGTGTTCACTTTTCACCAGTTGTTTCAAGACGGGCATCAATTCCCAATTGCTGTCGCGGAATGTTTGTGCCATCGCTTCCACCACCAGTGGGTCTATTTTTTGGTAAACAAAAAACTTGTAGAGTTTACCGCTGATGTAGTGGGAAACCTGGGGTGCGCGGGCGGAAAACAAGAGGTTGTGCGCGGTGGTGTAGCCATAATTGCTGGTTTGACCGAAAATGGTTTTGGGGTTGTCGTCGTGGTAAGTGGGTGCAAAGTAGGGTGGTGTGCACAGGTAATTGTTGGCTTGCCAGCCGGTGAGTGCACGCGCCATTTCAACAATGTCTTGTTGTGTATAGCCATTGCCTTCGCCCATGGTAAAGAGCTCCATGAGTTCGCGCGCATAGTTTTCGTTGGGTTGCCCCGCAACGTTGAGGTTGCCATTGAGGTAGGTGAGCATGGCCCCGGTTTTGCCCATTTCACGGGCAAAAATGCGAAAATTGCCGTACGCATACTGGTGGATCAGGGCGTAGTAACTCCATAAAAAGGCATTGCATCCAACCGCATTCAGTTCTGTTACAAAGTGATTGTGCCAGAAAAGGGCCATTTTAGCTTGAATGCCTTCGTCGAGCATGTTCCACAGCCAACGGCGGCGCAATTCGTCACGGTGGGTAAATACCAGGTTGGGATCTGGGTTTTCTGCGTATTCATTCATCGTCCAGCCTCCCCAGTAGGGTGGATCCGGCGTGCCCAAGTCAGCGGCGGTATCCAGCAATTGGTCAACCAACGCCTCTGGAGTCAGCAACAGGCCTTCCTGAATTTGTTGGAGCGTGGCGCCAAATCCAAGTCGCCGGTACAGGTGTGCAACGCGTCGTGCATTC
>CAIZLM010000183.1 GCA_903933805.1 uncultured Bacteroidota bacterium
CAAAAAATGGCCACTTTTTTGTCTCAGACGCGACCACGCGAACCAGTTACTTTTTCTTTTCAACGATCAAAAACCATCCGATAACATTAGGCATCAATTTTTTTGCTGCGCAAAATTCTGTAAGCGAGCAATGCGCTGATGCAGGTAAGAATCGCTCCTGTAAGCATCGACGCTCCAGGGAAGTAAAAAGGGGTATTCTCAGCAGTAAAATAAGCAAAAATAGTGGTCATGATGGGCGGTGATACAATCGCTGTTGCGCTCATTAAGCTGGTAAGACCGCCCTGTAGCTCCCCTTGAACATTGGGGGGCACCTGGGTGGAAATGACGCCTTGCAGGGATGGGCCGGCGATGCTGCCAAGGCAGTACGGGATCAAGAACGCATACATCATCCATCCTTGTGTCGCAAAAGCAAACAGCACAAATCCAATACAATAGAGGCCCAATCCTACGTAAATACCGCGCTGTTGCCCTATTTTAGGAATGATGATTCTGATCAGCCCAGCTTGAACGATGGACGTAACCAATCCGACAAAACTCAGTGAAAGCCCCACAGCGCGTTCATCCCAATGAAATTTCTCCATGGTGTAGTACGACCATCCTCCTTGCACCGCCCAAGAAGAGATGTACAACAAGACAAGTGACACCAATAGGCCTCTGATCACGGGGTACCTGACGAGGGCAGACAGCGTACCAACAGGATTTGAGCGCTTCCAGTCAAACTTTCGCCGATTTTCAACGGCCAGTGATTCCGGAAGGATGAAAAGGCCATATAGCCAGTTGATTAAGGCTAGGGCAGAAGCAGCCAAGAAAGGCGCTTTTGGCCCATAACTACCCAAGAAACCGCCAATGGCAGGACCAATGATGAAACCCAACCCAAAGGCGGCACCGATCATGCCAAAATTTTGAGCCCGCTTTTCAGGGGTACTTATGTCGGCAATGTATGCGGCGCCAGTGGTAAAGCTACTGCCCATCAGCCCCGCCAATATTCGGCCCACAAACAGCCATCCAATAGTAGGCGCAAATGCAGAAAAGAGGTAGTCTATACCAAATCCAAAAAGAGATCCAAGTAGGATGGGGCGTCTGCCAAATTGATCGCTTAGACCGCCCAGTATGGGGGCGCATACAAACTGGGTCAGGGCATAAGCAAACATCAACCAACCGCCGATTTTTGCAGCATGGCTGAGGTCGTTTCCAGAGAGACCCATGATGAGTTTTGGTATCACTGGCGTAACAATCCCGAATCCAACTACATCCAGGAAAAGGGTGATAAAAATGAATCCAACAGCAGCAGAACGGTGTTTTGACATTTAATTAAATGTTAAAGTTTGTTTTTTTTTAATTTTTTTTCACCCCTTTTTAGGATAGAAAAAGGTCGCTAAATAGCGCCAAAGGATGCCCATTATACGTCGGTTTTTTGTAATAAAATACGGTTTAAATGGGATACCGTTAAATTGAAAAACATGATCGTCTTTTCACATTTCAATACCGTTCCCTCTAACAAGCGAACCCACCGAATTCCGTGAATAGAATTGGTCAAAAACACTTCATCCGCTTCCTGTAGTGCTGCGAAAGTAGTGGATTTTGCGACCATTTCTATACCCTCTGCTTGAAGTATCGCAGTGAAATGATTTTGAAATATGCCCAATACATGCCCATCTTTGGGAAGTGGCACGTACAACACACCTTTTTTAATCCAAAAAATATTGTTGCTACTGGTTTCGCAGACGTGTCCATCGGTATTTGACAACATGACATCATCAAACCCTTTTGCATGGGCCTCTATTGCCGCCATTACGTAGCGCGTACCGCCCAGTACTTTTAAACCGGAGAGTGTGTCAATAGGCAGTTTGACACTTGTGCATTGACCAATATTTAGGCCATCATCCAACCATTTGAAGCAATTGGAATCGAGCGGGTTGGCTGTGATGAGAAAATTCGGGGTTTGGTCGGTTGGATGATAAAGGCCCCCAGGCGACCGCCATACTGAAATTTTTACCCGAGCGTTACCGCTGGTGATTTTTAATATTTCATTACGGAAAAAATCGCCTGACCAGTCGCTTGGAATATTAAATCCTAATAATCGCATCCCTTTTTCCAATCTTTCCCAGTGAAGATGGATAAATGGAACAATACCATCAAATACCCGTATACTCTCAAACAAACCGTCTCCGTAGAAAAAACCACGCGAGAATTGGTCAAAGGAGTCGGAAGTACTTCGTGAGATATTGCCGTTTAAGTTGTTTGACATATTGTTTAAAGAAATTTTTATCGATTGCTTCTCAGGGTTTTCCTGAGAATTCTTTTTAATATTCACTTCTCATCCATTGATAGTTTCCAAACCAAGATAAAATCTTGAGCATGGTTTTATCTAATCCATCTTTTTATCACGTTAAATGTCTTGTAAAATGTACAAATTTCTTCTAATCTCGACTCGATTCTTCAGTACTTTTTTCCTTGTACTGTGTTTCGCTTTTCCGTTTTCACTTTCCGCCCAAACCCCTCACCCAGTTGCTGAATGGTTGAATTCCTTCAGAAGTACTGCCGATTTTCACCAAGTATCTTTGCTTTCTTTAAACAATGAGCGTTCCGATCTGGAACAAATTGTATCCAATGCCACCATCCTCGCTTCAGACGATGAAGCCATTGACAAGTTATTACTATCGGCCCCAACAACCCTGACGTTCCCGATTTCGCTGTCTGATGGTTCCGTTCTAGAACTTGAATTGGCAAAGGTCGAAATTCTTGCGCCACAATTTATGGTGGGCACAAAAGGCACCAATGCGTCCGAACAAGTTTATTACGACAAAGCTGTCCACTACCGGGGTATTGTAAAAGGTAATATCGCCTCCATTGCATCATTGAGTGTCACCTCCACCGGTTTGTCGGCTATGGTTGCTGATGAATCAGGCACCTTCCAACTGGGTATGATGGAAGATGGTTCACGCGATTATATTTTTTACAAAACAACAGATCTAAAGGCATTATCCCCCTTCAATTGCGTCGCTGATGAACATTCCCCAACGGGTGATTCTGGAACGTCCGTTCTTGCGGAAGACCGGGGAGTAGGGTGCAAAACAGTGAATATTTATTTTGAATGTGATTACAAATTGTACACGGACAAAGGCTCAAGCGTCCCCAGCGTCACCAATTATGTGACGAGCCTGTTCAACCAGATATCTACCCTTTATGCGAATGAAAACGTGGGCGTTGCCATCTCTCAGATTTTCGTGTGGACGTCCCCCGACCCATATATCGCTCAAACCAGCATTGGAAATGTTCTCAACGCTTTCCGTCAAACAATGGGTACCAATTTCAATGGTAACCTCGCCCACTTTCTCAGCACGCGCAGCCTCGGCGGCGGTATTGCTTATGTGGATGTAATTTGCTTTAAACAATATGCTTTTGGTGTAAGTGGTATCAGTACTACTTTTCAAAGTGTACCGACGTATTCTTGGTCAGTCGAAGTGGTCACCCACGAATTGGGCCACAATTTGGGTTCATGGCATACCCAATCTTGTAACTGGCCAGGTGGCGCCATCGATAAATGTGTAAGCCCGGAGGGTAGTTGTGCGCCTGGTCCGGCACCAACCAATGGCGGTACCATCATGAGCTACTGCCACCTGACGGGATATGGTATCAATTTCAACAATGGATTTGGTCCACTACCGGGTGCGAAAATCCGCGATAAAGTACTGGCGGCTGCTTGCCTGTCTCCTGCAGGTGCTGCGCCAACCGGTCTAACAACGACCAATATTACCAACGTATCCGCTACGTTAAATTGGGTCGCGGTACCAGGTGCCACCAATTACACGGTTCAGTATAAATTGGGCAGTGCTACTACTTGGACAACGGCCGGTGTTACGACCGCAACCATGTACAACCTCACCAATCTTACGAGTAACACCTTGTACAATTGGCAAGTAAAAACGGATTGTTCTCAATATGCCGCCATGCAGAGCTTTACCACCGGCAATGAAAACACCGGTGGCGGCAATGCTGCTTGTAATTTTCCAGCCAATCTCTTGGCTAGCAATATCACCACGTCTTCTGCAACCCTTTCATGGGCGGCAGTAGCTGGTGCTACGAGTTACACGGTACAGTACAAACCCGCAAATTCCAACAACTGGCTGGTAGCAGGTACCACGGTCAACAACTTGTATCTTCTGGGTGGTTTGACAGCCGCAACCATCTACAACTGGAAGGTTAAAGCAGATTGCTCCGATTTTGCTGCGCCGATGACGTTTGTAACAACAAGCACTGGTACTGGCGGCGGTGGGTCTTGCAGCCCTCCAACCAGCCTTACCAACAATGAAATTTTTAACACATCCGCGGTTATTTCTTGGGCGCCTTCTGTTGGAGCAACCAGTTATACCCTGCAAATAAAACTGTCGAGTGCGACCAATTATGCTACGCTGGGAACTGTCCCCAACACTACGGTAACCCTAAATGGTCTTCAACCAGCCACTTCTTACAACTGGCGGGTAAAAGCCAACTGTTCTTTTTACTCAACGTCGAAATTCTTGACCACATTGGGCAACATCATCGACAACAATGGCGAAAACAGATTCGTCGAAATGCCCACCATATCGTATGAGCCGGAGCAGCATTTTTCGGTTTCCCCTAACCCTGCAAACAATATGGTGTATCTGAAACATACTGAGCCATTGACGGCTGAAACATCCGTTGAGTTGACAACGGTTACTGGGAGTGTTTGTGTGAAAAAAGTGGTGTACGCCGAAGATTTTGGATTGGATGTTTCAACGCTTTCGACGGGTATGTACTTCCTACATGTTTACCAAGGTGATAAAAGGTTGACCACAGAGAAGGTGGTTGTGGTACGATAGATAGAAGATAATTTTACAAGACAAAGACATAAACAGTGTCGGTCCAGCAATTGGATCGGCACTGTTTATTTATTTTCCGCGGCCCTGCAGTAATACCAATGCTGTGTAAAACATTATTTTGAAATCCAAGGCGAGTGACATGTTCTCGATGTACAACAAGTCAAAGCGCAGACGCTGCAGCATTTCTGTAACATTGGAGGCGTATCCGTATTTCACTTGACCCCAGGAAGTAATACCCGGCCGTACTTTTAACAAGTGTTTATAGTGCGGGTTTTTCTCTAAAATCTGTTCAATAAAATGCCTTCGTTCCGGACGAGGGCCCACCAAGGACATTTCCCCCACCAACACGTTCCAGAAATTAGGAATTTCATCCAATCGCCATTTGCGCATGATGGCGCCAAAAGGTGTACACCGAGGATCGCCTTCGCGTGAAAGTTGTGGCCCTTGATGTTCAGCGTTGAGGTACATGGACCTAAATTTGACGATTAGAAAGGTTTTGCCGTGAAGTCCCAGCCGTTCTTGCCGAAAGAAAATAGGCCCCGCAGAAGACAAGCGTACGCGTATAGCGATGTACCCAATCAATGGCGAGAGGAAAATAAGCGCGAGACCGCTCACGACTACATCCAGCATTCTTTTTACTGTTCGCTGCCAACGCGGCATGAGCTCTTGCCGAATTTCGATGAGCACAGCACCATATAAGTGGCTCATTTTTACCGTCCCGAGCAGGATATCGTACATGTCTGGAATAATTTTGACCAGCACTTGTTCTCCAAAATCAAAAAGCGTGTTGAGAATATCGCGGAGCCGATTGTGCTCCGATGTCTCGATGGCAATGATGACTTCTTCTATATTATTTTCCTGAATGATGCTGGATAGATTGGCCAAAGTACCCAATTTGGGGAGGAAGGTTTCGAGTACTTGTTGAGATCCTTCACCATTGGTATCAATGAAGCCAATAAATTTGTTTCCAAGTCCTTTATCTAGGCTTTTAACATCGTTGTAAAGATCCAGTGCATTTTGATTTCCACCGACCATGAGCGTATTGAAGGTAACCAGGCCAGCTTTTAAGCGCTTGCTTGCTTTGGTCAGCAAAATCATTCTGACAGTGGCGGTTAGCAGAAAATGGAGGGAAAACAGCGTCAAAAATGACTGATAATACGTGTGATAGTCTCGTACGACATCGTCGAGAATGAGCGCAAAAAAAAGAAACGTAATACCTAGGAAAGAGAGAAAGAAGGTATGCGTCAGGGTGCTCAGCCGTGAAAGTCTATATATGTCTGTGTAATGGTCAAAAATACTGTACAGCAGTACCCAACCAATCGGGATGATGAAGATGCCAAGACTAAAATTTGTATCGTATAGGATACTTACATCAAGCGGGGCGCCCTCTAAATGTTTTCGATATAAAAAAAACAGGGCCCAAGCCAACATTGCCATAAAAAAATCGGCAACCCCGTAAAGAAATGTGTGGCGTTTTCGCTGCAGATTGAGCATGTTTGATGGTCCTTTTTAGTAACTGATTACGAACATTCCAAAACATACGCAGTAGTATTCATTAGAATGTATATTGCTGGGTAACTGGTTAGGTGGCACGCTGTCTGGCCAAAAAGGCCCATTTTTCGCCATACTTCGCAGATTTTTTTGACCGTACTGCTGCTACGGCCTACAAAAATCCGCTTCGTCTGTCAAAAAATGGCCTCTTTTTTGTCTCAGACG
>CAIZLM010000184.1 GCA_903933805.1 uncultured Bacteroidota bacterium
AAAACACCAAGCGCGGCGATCGGGATGATCTTGGTGAACACCACGCAAGGCAGAATCACATCAACGCTAAGAAGCGCCACTCACTCCGCCGTAGGCGCTTGGTGAAAACACCAAGCGCGGCGATCGGGATGATCTTGGCGAACACCACGCAAGGCAGAAGGGAGCGATAAAATTCGCTAGTGGTTTATATATTGGTTTTTGATTTCCATATATGCATGAAGCGGTTTATGATTATAATGCCTGAACTTGTCGAGGCGTTATTCAGAAGAATGTCATTTTTGTATTTCGTGGCTGGTTGTATTATCTCGTTGGTGCTAACAGTAGGATGTGCGCTGTGCCGCCCGCTTAGACGGCATAGGCGCACATCCTTTGTTCGATGAATTTATTTACCGTTTAAAAAAGTCGTAAGTAGCCCCGATTTGAATACCGTGGCTGCCAAATGTGGTTTCACCCCGAACGGTAGTTTGCCGATGCAATGGCTGCAGGAAGTGATAATAGCGTGCGCACAATCCCCATTTGCCCATTGGGATTCTCACGCCCAATAAACCCAAAATTAAGGGGTCATTATCGTTTTGATCTTCAAACCTGCTGACCACCGTCAACCCGCTTCCGACTCCTGCCTCTATACTTACTTTGGAAAAGATGGCATAGGTGGGCAAAACACTCAAAGTTATATAACCAGGATACAACTGGCCGGTCAAGAATTTGTTCTTGTACGGAAGCACTTGATAACTTGCTTCGCTTGCAATTGAAAAACGTGTCGTAAAGCCATATTGGAGCCTAAGCCCAGCATATCCACCAACAGCGTCGCCATACAAGTCTGGTGATAGGGTTCCCCGATCACCTTCATATTTGGGTATGTTGTAGGCGACGCCAGCAATCGCGCCAAACTGGATTTGCCCTGACACATCAGTGGAAACAACAAATGAACATGCAACCAGCAAGGCACCGAACAAATTTTGCGCTGTAACCATCATTGGCATTGATTTGAAGTGCTGAGATTGCTGTCCAATGCTTTTGTGTTGAGTGAGATTTTCTCCACACACAAATCAAGTGACCAATATACACTTGGCGTTACATTAAGTGCTGAAAAAACCTGCTGCTCAAAATTTAACTTGCACTCATTGGCACTTGTGGTACTTATGCTAATCGTCTTGGGGTTCACAAACCCGACTGGGATGCACTGGCAGTTTGGCGGAATGTTAATTAGCCTGGCCACCTCTCCTGTAGTGTATTCCCATCTTGTGCGTTGGCATACTGTCCAGCCAAACAATGTTTTTCTTTGGTGATGAAAGTACCCAGCGAACGTAAAGATCACGTTGTACATGGTGCCGAAATTGGGCACATAGGCAGAGAAAGACTCATCCCAGTTAGTAACCCAAGCCGTTTTTATCCTTTTAGAACCGCTACTGTTACCATTGTTTACGCTTGGAGCATTAAGGTTCCATGCACAGCAATCACTCCGATCTCCAACAACAGGGTGTGCGTAAACCCCGTTGGGGATATCGTCAACAGGGTTAGACAATGCCGTGGCCAACTTGCTTGTACTGCCGTCAATCACAGAAATAACATGGTTGTTCGTGTAACGCACCAAAGAGGTGCCCACTTTGAAGTCGCCGCGACAATTCACTAGCCAGCCAGTTGTGACGAAAGGCAACAATGGCTTGATGTCCTTTTCTGCGGCATCATAGATGACTTTTCCGGTATAAAGGGCAGCGATCTGCTCGACGTTGCTCTCTTCATCAGGGCAGCAATTTTGAGCCAAAGCCTCCTCGTAATAATACCGAATGGATTTGAACCCCAGGTTTTGCTGCCAGGCCATTAGGGTCGCAACCGATGCACTTTGAACCCATTCCCTGACTTGGTTGTAGTGTTCAATGCTTTGGAAAACGATTGTGCTGTCCACAATTTGGACCGATGGTGCGCCATCCCTATCGGCAGTTGCTTGTTCAGAGCAATCGAAATCACTGCTGATTTTGAGTTCATTCTTTTGGCAGCCAATTGCAAAAGAGAGTGCGATTGACACTAAAATTATTCTGTACATAGTACATAAAGATGAAGTGTTTATGTCAAATATTAACGCATATTGACTTGCGCCTTACTTCTTTTTTAGGTGGTTTCTGGTAAATCCCACCCTTCAACAGTTGTGCATAAAAATTGTAAAATCCCGAATGGCGGCAATCATGCTCATCATATTTTTTTAGAGCGTTTTCAGAAATTTTATTTCTTAGAATTCAATTTCCGAATAAAAATAGTTAAATTGGCCAAAAAATGGAATAAAAAGCATTTCTGGTAGTTTGTGTATATTCCGGAGCATCTGACCCCATGTGGATAACTACGCAAATCGGATGCTAAGATAGTTGAATAATTTGAGTTCTTTTACTGTTTCCTTTGAGTTCGATTCGATGCGCTTTGGGAATGATTCTGTCGAGTAAGGCGTCGGCGATGGTTGGTTCTGCGAAGTATTCGTGCCATTTGGACACGGGTAATTGAGAGCAGAATATGGTGGAAGCATTTTCATATCGGTCTTCGATGATCTGAAGCAGTGCGAGTTTAACCTGCTGCGATATGGGTTGGAGTCCAAAGTCATCCAGAATAATGAGATGCGCTTTTTTGATTTGATTGAGCCATTTAATGAATGAGCCGTCTGTTTTAGCCAGAGCAATTTGTTCACTCAACCGGTTTAGGTTGAAGTAAAGTGTGCGATATCCCAAAAGGCAGGCCTGGTGGCCGATGGCACAGGCGAGGAAAGATTTTCCACATCCAGTGGCGCCCGTAATGAGGATGTTTTGATTACGTTGCAAGTAGGAGTCTTGTGAGAGGAACACAAGCGTTTCGTTTTTCAGATTCCGGCTTTCGGAGCACTCAATATCTTTAAGAGTTGAGCGAAACCTCATTTTACTCAAGCGCATAAACATATCGGTTTTGAGCAGGATTCGATGCTGTTCTTCGGCATCGAGTAGGGATGCAACGATTTCGTGTCCCGACGGAAGTTGGTTGAGGGGTAAGGTCAAAATACCTTCATAAGCGGACGCCATCCCAGATAGATGCAAGCGTTTCATGCTTTGTAATGATTCGTTTTTCATGCTTAATGTATTGCTTAATGTATTGATTGATTGATTGAATAATAGATTACTGATAGTATTCGGGGCCACGGATATTTTCATGAATGCCCAGACAAAGCTGTGTAGATTCTTCTTCGGCCTGGTCGAGTTGAAGTACAAGGATGCGCTTGAGCATCGTATAGGTGGCTTTATTGGCAGCCTGACACCGGTGAGCAGCTTGTTCTAATCGTTGAGAAGAGTAGGTTTTACCCAGATGCAGGATGCCCTTACAACTGTTATAGGTTTGAGATTCCTGAATACGGCTGAGGAGTACCTGCTGCATAGCCCATCGGGTGTAAGGGCCAAACTCCTGCGCTTTATTCAGGAAGTAATCTGCATCATAGCCTTGTGCTTTCTTCCACTCCAGATGTTGTTTGGGCATGTGTTCTTCTTTGGTCACATAGCGGTATTGCTGTTTGCCTGCAAAAATTCGGCAATGGGTTGCGATGCGCTTTGCTTCCAGGAAGATTTCCACATGATGGCGCGTATAAAGCACCTCGACTTGTTTGCCTACATTTTGCCAAGGTACCGAGTAATAGTTCTTTTCTTCGCCCAGAAAGATGTGATAATTGCGCTGTATTTTGGCTCGTGTAATCTTTTTAATCTCAAAGAGGTCTGAGGGTAGAGGCCTCATTACGGGAAGTTCGTAAGTCTCAAAGAGGGACTTTCGCGAGCCTTCCTTTTTCTGATAAGACTTTTCATTAAATACCTCAAGTTGCTGGATGATCGCCCCGTTGAGGGCTTGCAGGCTGAAAAAGACTTCGTTTCGCAAGGGC
This sequence comes from uncultured Bacteroidota bacterium, assembly GCA_903933805.1. Lineage (GTDB taxonomy): Bacteria > Bacteroidota > Bacteroidia > Chitinophagales > Saprospiraceae > M3007. Next base: position 3,881 of record CAIZLM010000184.1, read on the forward strand.
GCATAAACACTTCGATAAACCTGTGAAACAGCATTTTCCACACTGGCTTTATCCTTTGGCTTTCTCACCCGCGCTGCCTGTAGTTCTATCTGATAATGCACGCCTAATTGCTCGCACAACTGGGTGAAAGTGGGTTCGTAGCGCTCCGGCTTGCTGACATAGGCCTTTAAATTATCGGATAAAAGCACCTTGGGAAGACCTTTAAAATAGAGCATAGCCTGGTTGATCCCTTCAATGAAATCCGGCAAACTTTGAGAAGAAAGCGCTATGCAAAAACAGTATTGCGTGCAGGGGAATACAGCCACCAACACCTCACAATCTTGTAGTTCACCCGTTGACTCATCCACCCAGTGTAATTTCTTTCCTGCAAAATCCACCATGAGTACTTCACCGGGCAAATGTTCCAGGGCTAGGGTCAAGTCCTTGCGGGCCACATAGGACTTTAAATGTTCGCAGAACTGGCTGTATCCATATCCGTCTGGATTTGAAACACGGTATGTTTCCCATAACAAATACCGGGTTACGCCTACTTTTTTTAGTTCTTTGATCCACTCCCGTTTGTTTTTCAAAGTCTGCCAAACGCACACTTTGTTTGTCTAATGGCTCTTTAAGGAATAGATTTTCCAGCTCGCTGTCCTCAAGTTCCAGTAATTTGAGTACGTCGTTGGAGTGTTCAAGAGCACGTCGCAAATAGTCCCGTACTGTGTTTTTAGACACCTTCAACTGCCTTGCAGTAGCCTTAATGGATTGGCTGTGGTGAAAATTGCGAAGAATCGCTTTGATCTGGTCCATACGTTTTGGTTTTGCCATCTTGATCCGATTTTTAAAGATCAAGGTGGTGGTATTTTACGTATGTATCCACATTTTCAAGGGGGTCAGACCTTCCGGAAAGTTATTAACATTCAGGGGGTCAGACGCATCGGAATAGGGGGGTCAGACGAAATCGGAATGAGGGGGTCAGACGCGTCGGAATATACAATTACCGAAGAAAATGCACTGGAAATGGTTACAGTTGCCAGAACGCGGTGGAAAATTGAAAACGAAACATTTAATACCCTCAAAAACCAAGGATACCACTTAGAACACAACTATGGTCATGG
>CAIZLM010000185.1 GCA_903933805.1 uncultured Bacteroidota bacterium
CTGAAATCAGGCCCAAGGTCAACGTCGAGCTTTGCCGTTTGCGTCACTTCAATGGTGGGTAATACCAGCAAGCAGCCAGTGTTGTCTATTATTTTAGGTTCATAAAAACCGGCATTTAGCCCTATTTGCGCAATTGATCCGTTGTATGGTTGATCGTCGAGGGCATACCGGTAGGGTGGGGTGCCCCCTGCCGGATGAAAAATTACCCGGCCATTGTGGTCGCCAAAACATCGAGGTTCTCGCATATCAACCGTGCCGGAAACGGGCGCTGCCGGTTGATGCACTTCTGCTGATCGATGGGTGGTGCAACCTGCATCATCTGTAACAGTTACGTCGTACACGCCTGCGAAAATATCTTGTATGGCAATATTTTGAACACCATTGGACCACTTATATTGGTAAGGCCCTGTTCCGCCCGAGGCACTGGCTCGAGCACCACCACTGCTGTCACCGAAACAGTGGACAGATTCAGTCTGAAATTGTACTTCGATCGGTGGCGGCGAGGCGATGGTCACCGTGGTTAGGGCAGGGCAGCCGTTGGCATCGGTGACTGTTACCCGGTTAACGCCGGCGTAAAGCCCCTGTCCTACGGAATCATTCGGCGTTGAGCTTACGCCCCAAAGCCAGGTATAGGGGGCTGTTCCCCCAGTTGCGCCGGCAGCGGCCCATCCAGAACCCTCTCCAGGGCATTTTACAGGACTCGAACCGGTGATGGAAGCTACCACAGCCGTCGGATTGCCCATCGTGAAAGTGTGTGACGAGGTGCACCCATCGGGGTCAGATGCTGTGACGGTATAGGGCTGCCCAGCCCTAAGATACACGGCAGCAATATTCTGTTGCACCGGAACCGTGTTCCACGAAAACTGAAAATTCGTCAGACTTGCCGGGGTGTTTCCATAGGAAACCGACACAACGGCGGCCGTGCCATCAGATCCGTTGTGGCATTTGGGCAGTGTTTGCTGGGCCAACACGGCCATCGCTTGCTTTTGAGCAACAGTTGTTTGGGCCATCTTCGTACATCCATGGGCATCGGTCACCGTTACTTGGTATGCCTGGGATGACAGACCGGTAGCAGTAGCGGTTGCTTGTCCCGGAACGCTCCACAGGAACGAGTAGGGCGGTGTTCCGCCGGCCGGCACAACGGAGGCGATTCCATTGAAACCAGAAAAACACACAGTATCGGCGACTGCTGGCAAATTCAATGCTACAGCATCCGGTTGCGTGAGGTTGGTTGTCAGTGTTTTTACACACCCTTTTTGGTCTGTGATGGTGGCAGTATAATTGCCGGCCACGAGCTGGAGCAGATCCAGTCCTGTACCGGAAAATCCACCCGGACCTTGCCAGGAAGCCGAATAAACGGGCGTTCCACCGTTGATGGTCAAGTGCAGTGCTCCGGTGGCTTCGCCGTAACATCCAACAGTCGTCGGGCTTGTGGCTACCTGCAGTTCCATCGGTTCTGTGATGGTTTGTGCGTAGGAATTGGTACAGCCGTTGCCATCCGTCAGGGTGACGGTGTAGGTGTCTGCTGTTAAGCCGGAAATTTCGGGTTGCGATTGCCCGGAACTCCATTGAAAAAGTATGGGTTGCGTAGCCCCGGAATAAAGGAGACTGATCGAACCGTCATCACCATGGAAACAGGTAACGTTTTGAACCTGGTTTGCACCCAGTTGTATTGCGCTGGGTTGTATGATGTTGATGGATTGGGTATTGCTACATCCCTGTGCATCGGTGGCGGTAACGGTATAAGTACCGGAATTGAGGCCGCTCGGTGTAGCAGTGGTCATCCCGTTGCTCCACAGATATTGATACGGGGCAGTCCCACCAAAGACCAGTACGGAGGCATTGCCACTGGGCTGTCCAAAGCAAACAGCATTTTGGGCAGTTGTCGTGAGTTCCAGTAAAGGTGGTTGGGTGAGGGTAACCGATCCTGTGGCTTGACAGCCTCCAATGTTTGTGACGGTGACAGTATAGCTTCCAGCAGCCAGATTGGAAGCCTGGGCGGTTGTTTGTGCTCCCGGATCACTCCATTGGTATGTATTCGAACCGCCTACATTGACATCCACCGTCGCAAGTCCGTCCGCACTGCCAAAACAAGAGATAGGATCGGCAATGCTAGTGCTCACGACTAGGGCCGCTATTTCCACCTGAACGGAATCCATCGCGGTACAACCATAGGTATCGGTGGCGGTTACGGCATAACTGGTGGAAAAATCAGGGCTTACCACGGCTGTTGGGCAATCTAGGCAGGTAATATCGGCTGATGGGGCCCATTGGTAGGTTACCTCATAGGAGGGCGCAAAGGTGATACTCCAGTCGAGTATTTTTCCTGAAAACGAAGGGAAATCATCGGTTGCTTGCAGCCTCCAAGTCCCATTCGTCGGGCGGTTGGGGGTGTCCCACAGGTCACTCCAAGCACCTTCAGGCGTAAAGAATCCGGTAAATGGCGTAGCCGTATTCGGCGCCTGAGGTCCCGGAAAATTGATGGGCGTGATGGCCGTTGGGGTAAAGCAGGTGTTCGTGTAATGGTCGCCACTACCCCCGTTGTCTGTCGAAAGTTCGAGCACTTGCCCCCCCGGAGAAAGTAGAAAAAGATCCAAATCATCGTCGTATCCATGCTCAATATTCAAACACACGGAGCGGATACTACCAGGCCCCAAGACAGTGGGTTGAATACCAGCGACCAAAATGGGAGATGATACAGACGGGTAATTGTCCGGAATTGGCACATCTTGGAGGTTACTGAACGTGGGGGGCTGGGGGGTCGGAACGGGTACGGTGGCATCGAGTAAAATCGATGAGCCCGTCGAGCAGATGGTGGTGTCTGCCATCAGTGGTGGCAGAATCGGGTTGTCTCGTAGGAATAGCGACACGGTATCCCGATGACAGGCATCCGTTTTTACGTCAAAAGAGACAAATTCAAGTGGCTCAGCCTGATTGTCTTCCATAGCGCCTATGGGAACAGTCAACTGCGTTTGTCCAGCAGGAATGGTTAAATTACCCGGTAAATTCTGGAAATCAATTCCAGCTGTTGCTGATCCGAACTGGTTGATGTTTATGGGATAGTCGGAAGGCAATGGATTGGCCAGCGAAAAGGTGATACTGGCCGGAAAACAGCCTTCTGCTATTGACCCGTCGGCGCCTGGCGTATTCAAACTTACCCGCAAAGAACTGGTCCCAAAGCTTTTTGCTTCAATGAAAACACCGGAGTCAAATCCTGTGTCAAATACATCGGCTATGGCCAGTTTGATGGTGTAAGATTCACAAGGTATTACTTTTGCCACGGCCGTGAGCACCGACGTATAGCCATCGTAAACAGGCTGATCCGAGGAATTATTGTTGTTGTTGTAGTATTGGGTATTGAAAGGGAAACAGGGGTTCGGATTCGGGTTATTTTGGTTGTTGAAAGGGTGAATATTGTTGATGGCAACAGGCAGGTTGGTGCCTGGTACGATGGCGATGTTCGTGGGAATAGGATACCCTGGCCCTTGGATAAAAAAGCCAAAAATATCATTGAATTGGGTACAAGAGTACTCAGGGTATTCCTCCGATGCAAAACAATATCGGAACCGGAGTGTGTCTGATGTAGGGGTAAAAGTGATGGTGTACACCGCAACATCTCGGATGGCTTGTGTTGCAATGTCGTCGAGGTTGACATCGAAGGCGCTGCTGCCATTGCTATTGCTCGCAAATTTTATACCTTCATCGGTAGGACCTGACCCAAAAGTTGGTTTGGCCGCATATCCCGTGGTGAGCAAAATGCCGCGCTCAATTCCAATGGATTGCGTGCCGCCGGAAAAATAACCCACAGCCCTTGGACTGCCGCTGTAGGTAATATTGCTCACGTCCACGCCATTCCCCAGTAAGACGTTTGAAATAAGGCTCTGAGGTGTGTATGGGCCGTTGTTAGTGGCATCAATGGTTTGTAAAAACTGTGCTTCCCCTGTGTAGTAAAATGAGCAAAAAGTGGCAAAAATTAAAATTCTTTGGAACAATGTCGGTTTGTGATTCATCCGGTTTGTTTAATTTGAGAGTGACCAGGCACTTTTCAAGAGATTAAAGCCCGGTAGAGCGGATGAGCGGATTAAATAAAAATGGCAACTGGTTAGC
>CAIZLM010000186.1 GCA_903933805.1 uncultured Bacteroidota bacterium
GGGGAATCCCGGAGGATTCCGTTCGGAACATGCACTCCCCGCGTTTCAGAATGGTTATCCTGAGCAACGATGACCCCAACAATCTTTGACTACTCCGAGAGGACCTATGTCAGGCAGAAACATTACCGTTCTCAATCTGAAAATCGTATTTTCGTAAACTTGCTCAGGGCCTCCAAGCACATGGCTGTAACCATTTCAGCAGACCCAAAGCTTACACGTGGGTTAAATTCGTCGTGGAAAAACACGGAAATTGGCCATCCGCCATTGGGCTGTTGGTTGCTCAACAAAAATTCAACGGCCTGATCCAACTGACGGCAGGTTTCGTGGCCGATGATTCACCCAAATATAATATTGCATTGGCATTAACAACAGTACCTATAGAAAACGGATCAGGCTTATTGTTACCCAATCGGAAGAACGTGATGGCATTTCTGGGTTTTTTAAGTTATGGTACAGCGGAATCCAAGTTTGGGGTCTACACAAATGGCCCAAACGCGGCAATATCCAAGTATAAAACAACCCAACTGAATTGCGGTTTCCAAGCAATACGGATCGGGTCTGATGTGATGGGAATGCAGAAGGTTCAATCAAATAAGCAATGCAGGACGTGTCATCAACATCCGGAGGAATTAGTATTGCTCCGGGATGTTCTTTATTCCAGAATTTCCAAATATTTCCTGGACAAACATCCCGGAGCAGAAATTGTCTGATCTTAGTTGATATAAGATGCGCGCGCGGGCCTGCTACTTCCATCAAGGATACGAGAATATGCTGGGTAAAGAACGGAGAAGGATCTTCCCTTGCATTCTGGGTAAATGCAGCATCCTCGGCAATTATACAGCAAAAGTCACCTTCTGGTTTTTACTGTTGAGCCAAAAAATCTAAGCCATGGGCAATGGAACGCTCGAGGGATTCTGTTGAAATAGTCATCATTGTGCTTTTTATTGAATCTCTTTAAGCTTAAAATAATGAAATGGGAGGAAACAGCGCTAGCTAAGTAGTGTTTGGTATTAAAAATACGCTACCTACCATGTCAAGTTTAAATATTCAAGCCCATGGGTTATGGCATTTTCTCTCCATTGATGGTTTTTGGATTTATTTTCATTGACAGGTAAAGTCAAGAACCGACGGCCCATATTACCCACCTTTTGCCAATAGGGCATAGATTTATTTTTTTCAAGTTGCAGGGTAGGTAATTCAGCCAGCAACGTGGCTAAGGTCACTTTTGCCTCCATTCGAGTCAGGGCTGCTCCAATGCAAAAGTGGATACCGGCACCAAAAGCGAAATGCCCAACAGGATTTCGAAGAATATCAAAACGATTGGGGTCTGGAAATTTATCAGGATCCCGGTTTGCCGCTCCAAGCAGTGCCTCCACGGGTTGCCCGACTGGAATTTCAGTGTCACCAAGCACCAGCGGTTCTGTGGTTACCCGCCAAGTGGACGTGAGGATCGGAGGCTCGTACCGCAACATCTCTTCTACCGCCCCTGGAATCAGAGCAGGGTTGTTTTGGATCAAACCCAAAGCTTCTGGGTGTTGCAGAAGCGTTAATAATCCAGACCCGAGGAGATTAATCATGGTTTCGCTTCCGCCTATGAATAGTAGAACGCACAATTCGATCAATTCCGCCCTCGAAATTTTACCCTCCAGTTGTGCATCCATAAGACGGGTCAACAAACTAGTTGGCCGAACCTGATATGGTTTGGATACCATATTGGTAAAGTACAAACGCAATGCGTTTATTGCTTCAGATTTGTTCGTAGTATCGTCATAAAAATAATTATGTGCAAATTCATACAAAAACAGGTTGCTTTCCTCCGGAACCCCCAAAAGATTGCCGATAATTTGACTTGGCAAGTGACTGGCAATGTCCCCAATAAATTCCATCCGACGACGTTCTTTCACGCGTCGGATCAATCCGACAACTACTTGGGCAACCATATCTTCCTCTTGCTGGATTGCTCTAGGGGAAAAAAACTCCTGAATCACCGAACGAAGACGCGTATGATCCGGCGGATCCTGAAAAATTAAAAAGTTTTCTAAAGTGCCACCCAATGTATTCACAGCAATCCGTTTGGATATAGCCTGACTTTTAAGTACGGCAGCAACGTGTGCGTGGCGAGCAACAAGCCACTTGGTTCCATCAAAGTATGGTCCTCGCTTGTGCAGTTTGGCATAAAGTGTTGGTGGGTTTTGGATCCAGGATTGGGAATTCAGATCGATATTTTCAAATATTTCAAGGCTGGACATAAATCGAATTGGTTAATTATCAGTAAACTGGCTAGGTGGCACGCTATCTTGCCCAAAAGAGCCCATTTTTTGTATCAGACGCGACCAAGCTATGAGTAGAGCAAAATATAGTAGTAATATTGTGTAGCATTCATTTCTAAAAAACGTTTGAAAAGGGTGTGCTAATATGCTGAAAATTATGCTTTGCAAATGTCATCAATATGTTGCCCGCACTGTACCGAGCGGCATAATCACTATTTTTTTGCTTGCACTTTTAGCTGGCAAAAAATTTCATGGTCGGTGCTCTGCAAAGCACGTCGATCCATCCTTTCTTTGGAGCGAACATAGCTCAGACGACTGAGTGCCCGTCTTTCCACTTGGGTCAACTCCGGATGCCAAATATCTACAATTAATACCCATCGGGTCTCCGGCCCTTGATTCCAAACCTCCTGCTCAAAAGAACCGTCAAATAAGAGAAATTTTCCCTCCTCCCAAGTGCGCCGCTCTTCGGCTACCCGGATAGAGCAACCGGTGGGAACAACCAGCCCAAGATGGAGACGCAATCGAGTGTTTGTTCCATCACAGTGTGCTTTTACATGAGATCCCGGTGCCAGTGAAGAGAAAAAAACAACACCAGCACCTTTGATATCGGTGATGCTTCCCATCAGCGATGTCGTTTTAGGACAGAGCAACTGACCTGTTTTGCCTTTTTCCCCATGATATGAAGATAAACAAGCTCCCAAGCACCCGTATCAGTAAGCATACTTTCCAATTGTCCTGGGCGGTATCCCTTTAGCTTCCGAACTGTATCCAGTTCCTTCCTAATAATGTCTATAGACTGCAACATTGTCTTGGTCAAGGAATTTTTGCCGGATCATGCAAAGGGCAGGCTTTCAGGCCGGGGAAATATCCAAAATCCGAGCGCTGTGAGGGGTTTGTGCCATCTGGGGAAACGACATCCAACCCCGTTTCGATGTAAACTCGAATTCGATCCAGTTCGCGAGCACTGCCAAGGTTACGTACCAGCGCCCATAAAAATGCAATTCGAAATTGTTTTAGAATATTTGGCAGCATAGCAATGTGATATTGACGAAAGGACCAGAGTGTATTTGGGTAATTAAATAAAAAGCTGATAAGTTCCTTCTATTTTTTTAACTGGTTAGGTGGCACGATGTCTGGCCCAAAAAGGCCCGTTTTCCGCCATACTTCGCCCGTTTTTTTGACCGTAGCCCTGCTACGGCCTACAAAAATCCGCTTCGTCTGGCAAAAAATGGTCACTTTTTTGTCTAAGACGCGACCACGATATACAGTCACCTATTTTTCAAGTAATTAGTTCAGCAAACATACAGCAATCATCGTATTTAGAACACAATATGCATAAATTTTGCAGCTATAATCCAAGATATTTCCTTCATTTTCGCATACAATACGAATTCGTAACAGGTTAGGTGGCAGGCTGTCTGGCCCAAAAAGGCCAATTTTTTTCTCCGACGCAACGCAAGCCTCCCAAGAACCCCATATTGGTTATCCGGTATTGATTACCATTGCATGGTATGACCAGTTTTATGCCAGGGGTTTCCAGTATGGCGGCAGTAATTCTGCCAGTTGCGAAGGTTTAGTAAAAACAATCCTGTTGAGCACATCATGGAGCCATTCGACCGGATTGACTTGGTGGTGTTTACAGAGGGCGAGTAAGGTGTAGAGCATGGCCGTACGCTGTGCGGCCTCATGACTTCCCGCAAACAGGAAGTTTTTTCGACCGAGGGCCACTGGTCTGATGATATTTTCAACCAGATTATTGTCTATTTCTATTGCGCCATTTGTCAGATAGAGGGACATATTGTTCATCCTGCGCAAAGTATATACAATGGCTTTGCCAATGGCGCTTTGCGGTAACACCTTCATATATTCATCCTGACACCATTTTTTGAACGCAACATAGATACCGCTTGACTTTTCGATGCACAATTGCCCTCTTTCGTGGTTGGACAATTGTATCTCACGAGCCTCCTGCTCCACTTTATATAACTGCTGTATGAAAATAAGTGCTGTATTCGCACGATTTTCGTCGTTGCTTTTTGCCTCGAAAAAGCCACGACGGATATGAGCCATACAACTGGTCAGGTGCAGGTTGGGTAATTTTGAATCCAGCGTTTCGTACACTTTATACAATGGCGCTAAGTGTTCGCAGGCCACTGGTACCCCATACCAGCATCTTGACCTGCGTTCGGCGGCGATTGAGAAAAATATACACATCACTTTCGAGGCCGGTCCGACCAAGTCCGACGAAACTCATGCGCATATCAACCCATCCTTCGTACACATAGTACCGCAAATTACGCCCAAAACTTACCATGACAAGACAGCGCGTAAATGATCCATACTTCCTTCCCCGACAAATTCCAGCACCCGACCGTCGGGATACAAAAAAACGCACACAACTATCAGAAACCGCAGAATCCAGCACTTTTGCTTCCTGGAACGCAAAGTCACCCGTTTTCTGCCCTATACGATGGATCCAGTCAATAGATACGTGAAGCGAAAGCACTCTACGGCGTAATATCCCGACCGACTTTCTTTGCCTGAGGCCCACTCTTCGATGATTTGAACCATCTCAGCGGTACTCAGATCAACGCTGCGCTGGAGACACCAGCGCTGTTTTCGAAAATTGCAGTTCCTGCATCATGTTAAAAAAAGACCTCGAAATGGCGCTCAACAGTGGCATGTTTACGGATTTCAGTTTTGACTATGGCGGCCTTAGGATTATGGAGATGTTGACCTTCACAAATGCCTTGCGGTGGAATACTTGGGGAATCCCGGAGGATTCCGTTCGGAACATGCACTCCCCGCGTTTCAGAATGGTTATCCTGAGCAACGATGACCCCAACAATCTTTGACTACTCCGAGAGGACCTATGTCAGGCAGAAGCATCACCGTTCTCAATCTGAAAATCTTGTTTTCGTAAACTTGCTCAGGGCCTCCAAGCACATGGCTGTAACCATTTCAGCAGACCCAAAGCTTACACGTGGGTTAAATCCATCGTGGAAAAACACGGAAATTGGCCATCCGCCATTGGGCTGTTGGTTGCTCAACAAAAATTCAACGGCCTGATCCAACTGACGGCAGGAAGGTTGAAAACTGGCCAGAACGTTGGCCGCTAACGCGGTATCAAGTACCTTGTTGTTACAAGCGCCGAAAGCGTCAATTTCAACTTTTAGACGCTCCGTAAGGATGGGGATTATATGATCAAAACCATTGACCCCTGACTGCTTGCAACGGGCAATAGCGTAATAAAGCGGGTATTTACTTTGGTACCACCGATCAGTGGATGCTTCCGTTGCCGTTGCTACTACCTGACAGATCCAATTGATGGCAGGTTTCGTGGCCGATGATTCACCCAGGAATAATACTGCATTGGCATTAACAACTGTATCTACAGCAAACGGGTCAGAATTGTTAAGCAATCGATAGAATTTAATGGTATTTATGATATTTCTAGGATTTTTGAAGTTCTGGTACAACGGCATCCAAGTTTGAGGTCTAAGCAAATGACGTAAACGCGGCAGTATCCAAGTATAGAACAAACCAACTGAATTGCGGTTTCCAAGCAACATGGCTCGGGTCTGATGCGATGGGAATTCAGCAGGTTCCAACAAACAAGCAATACAGGACGTGTCATCAACATCTGGCAGAATTAGTGTTGATTGGGGATGTTCTTTGTTCCAGAATTTCCAAATATATCCTGGACAAACATCGCGGAGCAGAAACTGTCTGATCTTGGTTGACATATTTTGCGCGCGGGGTCCTGCAACTTCCTTCAGGGATGCGAGGATATGTTGGGTGAAAAATGGCGAAGGATCTTCCCGTGGGTTTTGGGTTAAGGCTTCATTGTCTGCAATAACACAGGAAAAGTCACCTTGAGATTTCTGCCGTTGTTCCAAAAAATCTATGCCCCGCGATATAGAAAGCGCTATGGTTTCTGTTTGGATTGGTATCATTGTTCTCGTATTTTAAATTTGTAACGAAAGGGTGGGATGATCGCGACTGGGACAAAAAAGTAACCGTTTGTTGTTTCGTCAAAGCAGAATTTTACAGCCCCACAGTCAAAAAAACGACGGTTTATGGCGAAAATAAACTGGTCTTTTAAACCAAGCAACGATGGTTCTGTGGTTACCCGCCAAGTAGATTTGAGGATCGGAGGCGCATAGCGCAACATCTCTTCTACTGCGCCAGGAACTAAAGCCGGATTATTTTGATCAATTCCAATTCTTGTGGATGTTTCAGAAGCGTTAACAATCAAGACCCAAAGATATTGATGGTAGTTTCAATTCCGCCAATGAATAAAAGAACACACAATTCAATCATTTCCTCCCTCCTAATTTTGCCATCCGCTTGAGCATCCATAAGACGTGTCAACAAACTAGCTGGCCGAACCTGATATGAGTTGGATATCATGTTGGTGATGTACATACGCAATACGTTGAACGCTTCAGGTTTTTTCATAGTATCGCCATAAAAATTAAGTAACATAAAACGACACCAACAATGTTCCAGCGGTTCTCGGTTTGCAAAAAAGTATCATATGATTTATTCTAGTAAAGGGTGGTTTGCTTGACGGTTGATGGCGATAAATCTATAAATTGCGTTCATTGACAAGGCTGGTAAGAGATCAAAAAC
>CAIZLM010000187.1 GCA_903933805.1 uncultured Bacteroidota bacterium
CAAGCGGACAGACTTTCAAACTGACCGTGTTGTGCTATTGGGACAGATGACAGAAAAAAGAAAAAGCCCTCACTTCGCATTTTTTAAAATTTCTTTTTGCCAGCCGCACAAATGGCACATTTGGTTTTGCCCAACACACAAGCCGACCCTTCGCAAAACCAAAAGAGCGCAATTTATCCAACGCTTTATGTAAATTCAACAATTCTGCCTTGCGTGGTGTTCGCCACGATCAACCCGATCGCCGCGCTTGGTGTTTTCACCAAGCGCCTACGGCGGAGTGAGTGACGCTTCTTAGCGTTGATGTGCTTCTGGCTTGCGTGTTGTTCGCCACGATCATCCTGATCGCCGCGCTTGGTGTTTTCGCCAAGCGCATACGGCAGAGTGAGTGGCGCTTCTTAGCGTTGATGTGATTGTTAAGAGCCCCGATTGTCGTGATTTCGCATTAAGTGCCTCGAATCGGGGTGACTATTCGCTGAAATGCCAAATATATGTCAGAAATGGCCGCCTTATTGTTATTTTTCCAAGATATGTCACGTACGCTGCCGTTCCGCCTCACTTGGGTTTGGTTTGAACGCTATTGGGCTAGGATGAAAAGACCAAGAAAGGCTGAAAACAAATTTTTGGAGCAGGATGGGTCCGAATTTTTCAGGCTTCTTTTGTTGGCGCCTTGGCCACTTACTTGTCAGACGCAACGGTGTTTTGGGGATAAAATAGCGCTCAAGAGTTGTCTGATACGGTTTCAAATGGGTAATTTTCGGCTTTTTACACCAGACAAGCCAACACATGCGACTTTCGGCGTCATTTCCGGTTGATAACCTTACTTTTTGGAAAGAACAGTTGGAAAACTGGTCTTCAGGGCATACCGTATTCATGCTGTTGGACAGCAACGACCACCACAGTCCTTTGCTGGATACAGGGTGGGATGTGTTGGTGGGGGCAGGGGCTGCCCAAACCCTGCAATTGTCGGTGGGAAAAGCGTTTGAAGGCCTTAAAACATGGCAAACACAAACGAACGACTGGCTTTTCGGGGTATTGGGCTACGATTTGAAAAACGAAGTAGAGCAGTTGTCGTCAGAGCATCCCGATGGTATCGGCTTTCCCGATTTGCTTTTTTTTCAACCCGAAACAGTTGTCGGTATTTCCGGGGGACTGTTGGTCGTGCACACCCTTGTTGAAACACCTGAAAAGGTCCTGGAGGCCATTAGAACAGCGCCAAGACAGCCGCGATTGCCTGCAGCTGTTCCACCAAAAATGCTGCCCCGGATTGCCACAGCCGACTACCTAGACACGGTGGCTGCCATCCGCCGACATATCGTAGCGGGCGATGTGTATGAAATGAACTTTTGTCAGGAGTTCTTTGCCGAAAACACCACAATAGACCCGCTTGCTGTGTGGGATACCCTCAACAAACTGGCGCGCGCGCCCATGGCCGCTTTTTTTCGCTGGCACGACCGCTACCTGCTTTCTGCCAGCCCGGAACGATTTCTCAAAAAAGAAGGAAAAAAACTGCTCTCACAGCCCATCAAAGGAACCCGTCGACGCGCGGTGGTGGACGATGAGGTCATGCGTGCAGCACTGGCCAACAGTGAAAAAGACCGCGCTGAAAACGTGATGATTGTTGACCTGGTGCGCAACGATCTCGCGCGAAGTTGCCAGTCCGGAACGGTGGAAGTGCCAGAACTATTTGGCATCTACACCTTTGAGACCGTTCACCAAATGATCTCCACGGTAACGGGCCAGTTGCGGCCATCGGTACACCCCATTGACGCTTTGCAGTACGCCTTCCCCCCCGGCAGCATGACGGGCGCTCCCAAGGTGATGGCCATGGAACTCATAGAGGACTATGAAAAAACCCGTCGAGGCCTCTATGCCGGAGCGCTGGGCTATTTTGATCCTGCGGGGAATTTTGATTTTAATGTGTTAATTCGAAGCGTTTTTTACCACCAAACAGCACAATATGTCTCCTTTCAGGTCGGAGGAGCCATTGTATTTGATTCCGTTGCGGAGGATGAACTGGACGAGTGCAGGGTAAAAGCGGGCGCGCTCTTTGCCGCCCTTGGGGCACTCCAACCTGCACAATGATCCGTAAATGGCGTGGTTTGTGCTGTTTACAAAACTTTAACGTGCGCCCCTGCAAAATTTTTAACTTTTTCTTAACTGACTTGTTACTTTTGCATCGTCTTGTGTCGCAGGTCTCAACGGGTTGTCGGTTTGTTTGGCGTACGTGTTTGGGATGATGCCACGGGCGTGCCGGTTATTCATGCTAGAAACATGCTCGAAAAGTCTTGGGTAATTGATGTTTTGATACCTGCTTGGAATGAGGAAGGTTCCCTGCCGTTTGTGCTTCAGGCTATTCCGCAGGGTTGGGTTCGCAAGGTGGTGGTGTGCGACAATGGTTCCACCGATCGCACAGCTGCGGTGGCAAAAGAACACGGTGCGGTGGTGGTGACGCAAAATGCCCGGGGATATGGGAACGCTTGTTTGGCGGGCATGGAATATTTGCGTGTTTTGCCGGCCGATGAACAGCCGGACATTGTGGTGTTTTTGGACGGAGATTATTCCGATTATCCGGAGGAGCTTCCGCTGGTTGTCGGTCCAATCATGAAAGACAGGATAGATCTGGTGATTGGGTCGCGGGTTAAGGGAAACATGGAGAAAGGGGCCATGACCATTCCGCAGCGTTTTGGCAACTGGTTGGCGCCTTTTTTAATACGCATTTTTTTTGGATACGAGTTCACGGATTTGGGGCCTTTTCGGGCGATACGCTGGGATAAGTTGGGTGCTTTGGGCATGGAGGATCAATCCTATGGTTGGACGGTGGAGATGCAGGTCAAAGCTGCTAAACAACGTTTGGCTTGTACAGAGGTGCCTGTACGCTACCGCAGGCGCATACGAGGTAAAAGCAAGGTTTCTGGCACCGTTCGAGGGGCATTCAGTGCAGGGGTAGTCATATTATCTACCATATTCAAAGAAGTCTTTCGAGGATAAAAGCCGTTGAGGAGGATGTTTTTTTTGTCACTTATCCCCGTTTTTTGCATAAATTAACCCAATTCCAATAAACAAACCAGTCTTACCACCACTTAATTATGTTCGGATTACGCGCACTTTTTGAAGCATTTGAGTATCAAGCCTTCGTTGATTTCGGCTATTTGATGCTTTTCGTTTATTTTCTTGCGATGAGTGCAGTGACCATATACTGTCTGCTGCAATTTCACCTGCTGTATCTGTACAAAAGATTTCACAAAGAAAACCCGGAAATTAAGTATCGTCAGTATAATATCATCAGTGAGGATGTTCCGTTTGTAACCGTTCAACTGCCGATGTACAATGAAATGTACGTAGCAGAGCGGATCATTGACTATGTTGCCGCCCAAGAATATCCAAAGGACAAATTTGAAATTCACGTTTTGGATGATTCTACCGACGAAACGGTCGGTATTGTGGCAGCCAAAGTGGAAGAGCTGCGGGCGAAGGGTTTCAACATTGAGCACATTCACCGTGTAAACCGTCAGGGGTACAAGGCCGGTGCGCTCCAAGAGGCCATGCCGCGCGCAAAGGGCGATTTTATTGCCATTTTTGACGCTGACTTTACGCCGCGACCTGATTTTCTAAAAACCACGATGCCCTATTTTGAAAATGAAAAAGTAGGCATCGTGCAAACCCGTTGGGAGCATATCAATGCAGATTACAGTTTGCTCACCAAACTGCAAGCATTGCAGCTCAACGTTCACTTTACGGTTGAACAGGCCGGTCGTTCTTATGGCAATTTGTTGCTCCAGTTCAACGGAACCGCAGGGTTGTGGCGTAAAAAAGTCATCAATGAAGCTGGTGGCTGGCAGAGTGATACCCTGACAGAAGACCTCGACCTGAGTTTCCGCGCCCAGATTTTGGGTTATAAAATCCAGTATTTGGAGAAATTGGAGAGCCCAGCCGAACTTCCTGTGGAAATGAATGGCCTCAAAGGGCAACAGTTCCGTTGGAACAAAGGTGGCGCGCAAAACGCCAAAAAGTTGTTGCACCTGATCTGGAAAGAAAGTGGAAACAAACTCAACCTTGTGCAGAAGCTGCATGCGACCAGTCAATTGCTGGCTTATGGTGTTTTCCTTTGGGTGTTTATTGCTGCCGTGAGCAGTGTACCCCTCGCATTTGCCTTCAGTGAATTGGGCATTTCCACGCACTTTTTGTCATTCTCAGTACTGGGATTGTTCTCCGTCGCGGGTATTTCCTACACGGCGAACATTACAGCAGCCCTGAACCGCACCGTTCCGCATACTTTTTGGGAAAAATTGCGGTTTTTTGGATTGTTCCTTTCGTTTATGCCGATTTCAATGGGGTTGTCGCTTTACAATGCCATTGCGGTGATTGAAGGATACCGTGGGAAGGCGTCCGCTTTTGTCCGGACCCCCAAATATGGCATCAACGGAGAGCAGAAGTCCTTTCAGAAGGCGAGTTATGTTGCCAAGCGCATTTCTTGGGTAACGATTGCAGAGGGTGTTTTGGCGCTTGTGTTTGCCACCTCGGTCGTTGCTGGTCTGATCACCGACAATACCGCCTTCGTGCTGTTCCACTCCATGTTGGCCTTCGGTTTTGGTACCATCTGCTACTATTCCATCAAGCACTTAAATGTAAGCTGACCCTTTTCAAGCCTATAAAAAGCCTGCTCCGTTGATTCGGGGCAGGCTTTTTTTTATTGGCAAATGGTTAGATGGCACGCTGATTGTAAAAAAAATGTCTCAGACGCGACCACGCTAACCAGAGACAAAAAATGTAACTGGTTAGGTGGCACGCTGTCTGGCCCAAAAAGGCCCATTTTCCGCCATACTTCGCGGATTTTTTTGACCGTAGCCAGCTGCTACGGCCTACAAAAATCCGCTTCGTCTGG
>CAIZLM010000188.1 GCA_903933805.1 uncultured Bacteroidota bacterium
ATGGGGATTAGGTTGTTTTTTTGAACAAATGCAAGCATCGCCTTAAATTCCTGGGGACTTCCCATGGTAGATCCCAACAAACTGATTTGCTTCCAAAAAATGGGTTGTAAGCTCAGCCCGTTCACCAAGCCAAGGGTACCGCCATAAAAACCAATTCTGGCGCCTGGGTTGCATATTGCCGCCAACAAAGCGAAGCCCTCTCCGCCAGCAGCATCTATGATCACATCAAAGCCGCCGGATGCCTGCTTTAATCGCTTGTCCCAACCGACTTCCCGGTAACTTTCTCCGTGTTTTGCGCCCATTTCAAGCGCCTTTTCAATTTTCTCTGTTGATCCGGAACTAACATAAACTTCCGCGCCAATAGCCACTGCCATTTGGAGGGCGGTGAGCGCAACCCCTCCACCAATCCCTGTAATCAATACTTTTTCCCCTTTTTTCAACTGACAACGGGTAAATACCGTACGCCAGGCAGTAAGTCCTGCCAGCGGTAAAGCAGCGGCCTGCTCCATATTCAGGTGATCCGGAGCTACAAAAACATTGCCACGGGGCACCCGAATTTGTTCCGCGAATGTTCCATCCTCCGGCATACCCAGCACCCTGAAATTTTTCCCCTGATGGTTGGGGTTGGTTCCCCATTCAAAGGCCGGGTAGATCACCACCCTTTTCCCACGCCATTCCCCTGCGCCATCGGCTCCAAGAATACAGGGAACTTTAATGCCTGGGTAAAGACCCTGCGTGATGAAAAGATCCCGATGATTCAGCGCAGCAGCATGAAGCGATACCAAAACCTCCCCTTTTTCAGGTTTGAGGTCAGGCACATATCCATAGAGGAGCGGCTGTTGTATCGCAGGGAGTATTAGAGCGTTCATGGATGCAAATATGTAACCAATAGTTGAGTTGTGCAATACACCACCTTTAAGACATCATTGGGCTGAATCTTCGAAAATTAGTAACCGACCAATAAACCTTTTTATGCTTGTCCTGTTTATGGTTTATGTTTTCTGCGACACAGCCTTATTTCAGGTTCATCTTGTTGGTTACTGCCATTTGTTTTTTGGCAAATGACCTTGTGCGTGTCGTGTGTATATTTGACACCCAGCAGTATGCACTCCAGTCTTGTGACGGTCCCCAGCAAGACGGCAATGATTTGGGTATATTTTCTTTGCTTGATGAAGAAGATGCAAAACACCACCAAACTACTCCCATTATTTTGGTGGTATTGTTTCCTGTGAATACCATGGAAACATCCGTGGCCCACTTGATTTCTGACGACAACGTGCGGCACTTGGCGTATATGCCCATATTCACTCCTCCTCCGGATCTGGTGTAATTTCCAGCCAAATTTGAAGCGATTTTAACAGTTTTGTCGCGTTAAAAGTACCTTTTCCAAATTTCATACATTCTTTTTAACCAGACGATTCACTGTTGTATTTGCAAGTGGTTGGGTGGCACGCTGACTGGCAAAAAATATCCACTTTTTTTTCTCAGACGCGACCAAGCTAACCAGTTACTTGTGTTTACTGCAATACACGTCGTCATGTCTATTTGGGTATCCCCCAATAGGTCAGCCATAAAACAGTACAAATATGCGCACCCTCACAAAAGAGATTCAGGATAAAATAACCCCAAGCATGGCCCTTCGATTGCTTCAGGATGGCAACAGCCGTTTTGTCAGCAACCTAAAATACAACCGCAACCTAATCCAGCAGATGAATGAAACCATGGACGGGCAACACCCTTTCGCGGTTATCTTGAGTTGTATTGACTCCAGAACGAGCGCAGAACTCATTTTCGACCAAGGTTTGGGGGATGTATTCAGCATTCGGATAGCGGGAAACATCCTAAACGAAGATATTTTAGGTTCAATGGAGTTTTCGTGCAAAGTAGCCGGCGCCAAGATCGTCGTGGTGTTGGGGCATACCAAATGCGGCGCGATCCAAGGCGCATGCAACCACGTTGAAATGGGCAATTTGACCGCCTTGTTGAAAAAAGTACACCCGGCGATTGCACAAACACCCAGAACACCGCAAAACAGCCAAGGCGTCTATTCCTATTCAGATGAAGTAGCCATCAACAACGTTCATCATGTGATGGATGAAATACCATTGAAAAGCCCCATCTTGGATAACATGATCCAAAACGGGGAAATTGCCGTGGTTGGTGGAATTTATGACGTCGAAACTGGGGTGGTTAAATTCTTTGAACACCCACATTTGGAGCATTTTGAGTTGGAGCAACCCGTTGCAATTGTGCGGAAAAGCTCCTTCGAGCATGAACTGATTTCTACCCTGTAATACCCGCAAAAAACGCTTTGCCAACAACCCTTTTTACCATAAATAATCCGCAACCAACACCTTGTAAGTGAAAAAATTATTTGGGCCCGTTCACAAAAGCGTGAGCGGGCCCAATTACTTTTCGACATTTACATTTCCCGTGCCCCAGCGATGGTTGTTTCTACCACCTCCGGATTCAACAAAGTGGAAATATCACCCAAATTGGACGTGTCACCTTCTGCAATTTTTCGGAGAATACGCCGCATAATTTTTCCCGATCGGGTCTTTGGCAACCCCTCCACCACCTGAATTTTATCCGGTTTTGCGATGGGCCCAATCTCTTTTGTCACCACATCCAGCACCGCTTTCCGAAAATCAGCAAGATTTGCAATCGGTTTTTTTACAATAACATAAGCATAAATCCCCTGGCCTTTGATGTCGTGCGGATACCCAACCACCGCGCTTTCCACAATGTCTTCGTGGTTGTTGATGGCATCTTCTACTTCAGCCGTACCAATACGGTGGCCCGAAACATTGATCACGTCATCCACACGGCCGATGATGCGGTAATAGCCATCATGATCACGACGCACTCCATCACCGGTAAAATAGAGGTTCTTAAAGGTTGCGAAATACGTTTGCCGGCATCGCTCGTGATCGCCCCAGGTTGTGCGAAGCATACTCGGCCAGGGAAATTTGATGCAAAGCATGCCTTCCACATCGTTACCGAGCACTTCTTTGCCATTGGCATCCACCAAGATGGGTTGAATACCGGGTAATGGAAGCGTGGCAAAACATGGCTTGGTTGGCGTAATGCCTGCTATGGGCGTGATCATCATCCCTCCAGTCTCCGTTTGCCACCATGTATCAACAATGGGACAGCGTTTTTTGCCAATTTTTTCATTGTACCAATTCCAAGCCTCCTCGTTGATCGGCTCGCCCACAGTGCCCAATACCCGCAATGAGGGCATTTTCAGATTTTTTACAAACGAATCTCCTGCTGCCATAAGCGCCCGAATGGCCGTTGGCGCAGTGTAGAAAATATTGACTTTGTGTCGTTTGATGATATCCCAAAATCGACCTGCATCCGGGTATGTCGGGACTCCCTCAAACAACACACAGGTAGCGCCGGCCAACAATGGACCATACACAATGTAGGAATGCCCCGTGATCCATCCGATATCGGCGGTACACCAAAAAACCTCGCCCGCTTGGTATTGAAAAACATTCCGGAAAGTATATTCAGTGTACACCATATAGCCACCATGTGTGTGAACCACCCCTTTGGGTTTGCCCGTAGAGCCAGAAGTATATAAGATAAACAATGGATCTTCGGCGTTCATGGACTGCGCTTTGCAGCTTTTTCGCTTTCCAGCGATGACATCGTGCCACCATTGATCCCGATCTGCTGTCCAGGCCACCGTATCCCCGGTATTTTGGTGCACAATAACAGTACGCACTGTGTCGCAGCCAAGGGTAAGAGCTTCATCTACAATGGCTTTTACAGGAATATTTTTGGTTCCCCTGGCGTTGTAGTCGGAGGTGATGACGGCACAACATGCTGCATCTTTAATTCGGTCTGCCACCGAAATAGCCGAGAATCCGGCAAATACAACCGAATGAATCGCCCCAATTCGGGCACATGCCAACACCGCCACCACCAATTCGGGGGTCATGGGCATGTAAATACACACACGATCGCCCTTTTTTATGCCTTGCGCTTTCAGTGCGTTGGCAAATTGGCACACCTGTTGGTACAATTGCTTGTAGGTGATTTTTTTGGGCTTGGCTTTGGGGTCATTGCGCTCCCACAGAATGGCCGTTTGTTTGCCCAGCGTGAGCAAGTGCCGGTCCAGTACATTTTCGGTGATGTTCAACTTTCCACCCACAAACCACTGAACATCCGGTTTTTTAAAATTCCATTTTAGCACCTTTTTCCAGTTTTTTTTCCACTGAAAAGTGGCAGCTTGTTCCGCCCAAAAAGTTTCTGGGTCGGCCACTGAACGGTTGTACGTTTCGTGGTAATCTGCGAGTGATCGAATTTGATGTGTCATAATATTATCGAATAAAAATCCGGCCAAATGTATAACACATCAACTATCATTGCACCTCGAACAGCAAGACTTTTACACATGACATCAACTTCGCGCAAACTTACCCAAGTAATTCTGGCCTCTTCCGTCGGCACGCTCATCGAATGGTACGATTTTTATATCTACGGTTCCCTTTCCATGATCATCGCCAAACAATTTTTTCCACTCGGCAACGACACTGCAGCATTTTTAGCTGCCCTGGCCACTTTTGCCGCAGGATTTGTTGTAAGGCCATTTGGAGCGCTGGTATTTGGGCGTTTGGGCGACCTCGTGGGCAGAAAATACACGTTTCTGATCACCTTGTTGTTGATGGGAGGCTCCACTTTTTCCATTGGATTGGTGCCCGGATACGCCGATATCGGCATGGCCGCACCGATTATCATACTGGTTTTGAGGCTTTTACAAGGGTTAGCGCTTGGTGGAGAATACGGTGGCGCCGCTACGTATGTGGCAGAACATGCCCCGGAAGGACGTCGTGGGTTTTACACCTCTTTCATTCAAACAACCGCCACCCTGGGATTTTTCTTGTCGCTCGGCGTAATTCTGTTGACCCGCAGGCAGTTGGGTGTCGATGCTTTCAATGCATGGGGTTGGCGGGTGCCGTTTCTTATTTCAGCTGTCTTGATCGCTGTTTCTGTGTTTATCCGGCTTAAAATGGCTGAATCGCCCATGTTTACCAAAATAAAATCGGAGGGCACTATTTCAAAAAATCCGCTCAAGGAGTCTTTTGGCAACAAAGCCAACCTGAAACTCGTGTTGCTGGCACTTTTTGGCGCTGTCATGGGACAAGGTGTTGTCTGGTACACCGGGCAGTTTTATGCCCAAACCTTCCTTGAACGCACCTGCGGCGTTGAATTTGAGCAGACCCGCTTTATCCTTTGTATCGCTATACTACTCGCTACCCCATTTTTTGTCGTGTTTGGCGCTTGGTCTGATCGTATTGGACGGGTAAAGATTATGTTGGCAGGTCTATTCCTGGCGGTGTTGTGCTACAGACCGCTGTACCAACAGATATTCAGCCTGACCAATACTGCCGAAAAAACAGCAATGCCGGCACTTTTTGCTCAACAAGCGGGACTGCCTGCGGTAGAAAAAGGGGATTCTAGTGTAACGGTCACGACTTGGCAGCGGTTTTCCGATGGTACAACCCTGAAGACAGCAGAAAAAAGACTGTTCAAAAACGGTGCGGTGACAGCAGGCGCGCCCACTGAAAAATCAAAAGTGCTGTGGGTCAGTTCAGTAGCTTTCTGGCAAATAATGCTCCTGATTTTCATACAAATCATCTTCGTCACGATGGTTTACGGCCCAATTGCCGCCTTTTTAGTCGAATTATTCCCCACCAGAATCCGGTACACGTCGATGTCCCTACCCTACCACATAGGCAACGGGATATTTGGTGGACTCACCCCATTCATTGCTACACGATTTTTTGACATCAGTAAAAACAGTGATGGCACGGGTGGAGATCCATTTGTTGGGCTGTGGTATCCGATTGGTGTAGGTGCCGTTTGTTTGCTGATTGGCATGACCTATTTTTTCAAGAACAGGCTACGGCGCGTGGCCGGTATCCTGTGGATGTTGGTGGCCGTGCTGATGGTGGTGGGCCTCTTTGTACTGGCCATCCGAGAATTGACTGTCCATGCCACCATCGACAATAAAATGTTTTGGTATGTGATACTGCCCATATTTACCCCAATCATGGCGGGTCTTGGATTGTTTGGTTGGTATGCCTGGCAGGGCGCTTATGACAAGTGATCCGTCTTCATTGACGCAAACAGTGTTACCTTTGGCTTTTGGCAAAATTTTTCAGAAATTGATGCAATCCTTACAACTATTTTTCGTCCTACTGCGCAAGGAGTTTGTCATCGAGTTCCGGCAACGCTATGCCATCAGCGGCATTGTGCTGTATGTATTCAGCATGGTATTTGTGGTGTACATCGCGAGTATAAAAGTGCAACCGCAGGTATGGAACATCCTTTTTTGGCTGATCATCTTGTTTGCCAGCATCAATGCCGTGGTAAAAAGCTTTGTACAAGAGAGTGGTTCCCGGCAATTATACTACTACCAACTGATCAATCCAACGGTACTGATCCTTTCTAAAATTGTTTACAACACCGTTTTACTGCTGGTGTTGAGCATCTTATCATACGGCGCATACAGTTTGGTTGCCGGCAATCCGGTCAAAGACCTCCAGTTGTTCGGGTTGGTTATACTTTTGGCCAGTGTGGGCTTCGGCATTGCGTTCACATTCATCGCTTCCATTGCAGCCAAAGCCAACAACAGTGCCACCCTGATGGCCATCTTGAGTTTTCCGGTGATACTACCCATATTGCTCACCTTGGTCAGGCTCTCCGCTATTGCCCTGCGGTTGATTCAGGACACTGCCTACAAGCACGATATTGTCAACCTTTTAGCCATTGATGTAATACTCCTGACGCTCACATTTTTGCTCTTTCCGTTTATATGGAAGGATTAAATAGGCAGTATTAATGAACAGCGCACAGTTTTCAACACAGGAGCGTCAAAGGTTTGTACATTTGCACCATCATTTTCACGCTATCGCCCTATTGCCTCATGTGGTGGAAAACACTGTCAGCATTTCTCCTTGTTTATGCGATCATTGCAGGAATGCTTATTCCCTTGAAACCCGGAATCGCCTATGTGTCGCCCCAATCGGCGAAATCCGGCCAACAAATAAGCCTTCAATTTCACGGATACAACACCTATTATACAGCTGCGCCGGCAGAAAACATCCGAATATGGCTTCAATATGATGCTACACAAGCCGTGATGGCCCATGATGTCACCCTATTGAGTGACACCACGGTATCAGCCACCTTTGACTTGCCCTCAAGCCTACCCCGCACCACCCCATCGGTGATGCTCAACGCGATCATAGATCACCCCGTTGATGGTGTTTCCCTCCTTCCCAGTGCCATCGAAGTGCGTGCCGATACCAGCGCTACTGCCACCACCACATGGACAGCACATCCTGTTGACCAACTTCACATCGTCAAAGACGTCTCTTTTCCTTACCGGAATGTCATTTACGAAACCATACGAAACACCTATTATCATGTTCCCATGTGGTTTTCGCTGTTGATCATGTTTCTCGCGTCCGTTGTTTACAGCGTTCGCTACCTGCGCAGCCAAAACCCTGCAGATGACCGACGAGCTGTTGCCTTCACAGAAGTCGGGCTATTGTTTGGAATCATGGGATTGATAACAGGCATGATGTGGGCGCATTTTGCTTGGGGTGCGGCTTGGAGCAATGACATCAAACAACTGATGACCGCCGTCGCATTGCTCATTTATCTGGCCTATTTTATCCTCAGAACATCCTTTGACGAACCTGAAAAAGGCGCCAGGCTTGCCGCTGTGTACAATATATTTGCTTTTTCGTCGCTGATACCTTTGCTGTACATTGTCCCGAGAATGTTTGCCAGTCTGCACCCAGGCGCTACCGGTAGTCCGGCCTTTGGCAGCCAAGACCTGGACAATACCATGCGTTTGGTGTTTTATCCCGCCATATTGGGATTCATACTGCTGGGCACTTGGATCGCGCAACTGCGGTACCGGCACCTGACCATACAAGACAAAGTATTGGGTATAGATTGAAGCATCATAAAATATTCAAACATAGCCTTAAAAACAAATTTTTTGTTTTTTTTTACCCTTATTTTTCCTTTTGAAAGATGAAATTTTTTCAAACCCTCAGATTTATTGTTTTAATTCTGTTACTAGCCATACATTTGCCCTCCCTTCAAGCGCAAGGCAACCGGGATTTCATGCGTGAAACAGGTAAAATCAACGTTGTAGTTGGCGTGATTCTGCTTATTTTTCTCGGTATCGTCTGGTATCTTGTGCGCCTCGATCGTAAACTAACCAAATTAGAGTTCCAACTCAACGACGAAAAAAATGAGCAGCCAAACTAGCTTTTTTAAAAGCGTAGAAAACTACGTTGACAAGGCAGCAGCCTACACCGACATTCCCAGAGGCCTCGTTGAACAGATCAAAGCCTGTAATCTTGTCTTACAAATCCGTTTTCCGGTCCGTATAGGCAACGACTACGAAGTCATTGAAGCCTACCGCGTACAGCACAGCCACCACAGGATGCCAACAAAAGGCGGGATCCGTTATGCTGAGTCAGTAGATCAGGACGAAGTGATGGCCCTAGCCGCACTGATGACCTACAAATGTGCCCTTGTGGACGTGCCTTTTGGCGGTGCAAAAGGCGGTATCAAAATCAATCCGGCCAAGTACACCACCGAACAATTGCAAAACATCACCCGTCGCTACACGGCAGAGTTGGTGAAGAAAAACTTCATCGGCCCAGGCATCGACGTACCCGCACCGGATTATGGAACAGGCCCACGCGAAATGGCGTGGATCCTCGACACTTACCAGGCATTGCGCCACGGAGAAGTTGACTCCATCGGCTGCGTAACAGGGAAGCCTGTAACGCAAAATGGTATTCGCGGTCGTGCAGAAGCAACAGGACGCGGTGTGTATTATGGTCTCCGTGAGTGCGTTTCACACGAGGGTGACATGAAAAAAATCGGCCTCACCACGGGCATGGCCGGAAAAACCATGGTGGTGCAAGGACTTGGCAATGTGGGCAGTAACACAGCCCTCATAAGCCAACAAGAAGGTGACGTTAAAATCATCGGTATTTCAGAACGAGAAGGCTCTATTTACAGTGCCAATGGCATCAATGTCGAAAAACTGCTCGCGTTCCGGAAAGACACCGGCTCCATCATCGGATTCCCGGGTACCGAACACATCGGCGATGCACAGGCCGCTCTCGAAATAGCCTGTGATATTCTGGTGCCTGCCGCACTTGAAAATCAGATCACTTCAGCCAACGCTGACCGCATCAAAGCAAAAATCATCGCTGAAGCAGCCAATGGTCCGGTAAGCGCCGATGCAGACCCTATCCTGCTGAAAAAAGGCATTGTCATACTTCCCGACTTTTATATCAATGCCGGTGGCGTGACCGTCTCTTACTTCGAATGGCTTAAAAATCTGTCTCACCACCGCTTTGGGCGCTTGGAAAACAGGTTTCAACACAATGCTTTTGAGCGTATTGTGACCAAAGTAGAGGAAATGACCGGAAAATCTATCTCTGATCGCGAACACGAATTCCTGACCCGCGGTGGCACCGAAATTGAATTGGTGAACTCAGGCTTAGAAGACACCATGATAACGGCCTACCAACAAATCAGAGAAACTTTCTTGCAGCACCCGGATATTCACGACGTCCGGACCGCCGCATTTGTTTGCTCCCTGAAGAAAATTGCAGGCGACTATATCTCCATGGGAATTTTTCCATAACAGTATATACAGCATTTGTAACTGGTTAGGTGGCACGCAGTCTGGCCTAAAAAGGCCCACTTTCCGCCATACTTCGCATATTTTTTTGAGCGTAGCGCTGCTACGGCCTGCAAAAACCTGCTTCGTCTGACAAAAAATGGCCACTTTTTTGTCTCAGACGCGACCACGCTAACCAG
>CAIZLM010000189.1 GCA_903933805.1 uncultured Bacteroidota bacterium
AACCGACGAACAACGCAGCGGAAGGGAAAATTGGACCGCCACATTCATGGGCCATTGACTGGACACGGCACTTGTGCCGTTCAATTTATTTTGTGGCATAAAAAAGCCCGGATCGCAACCGCGATCCGGGCTTTTTTTATCGTTTTTTTATCGTTTTTTTATCGTTTTTTTTATCGTACCACGGTCACATCTCCGCGATAAAGCAGTACTTCGCCATCTAGGAATTTGACTTCAATGATGTACACAAATACACCCGGATTGACAAAGTCACCGTTGTGCTTTCCATCCCAGCCATCAGCAGCGCTGTCATTGCTCGGTAGAAAATTGTCACGTGAAAACAGCAACGCTCCCCATCGGTCGTACACCCGCATATAGTTGACGGTCTCAATTCCACGACCAACATATACGTTGAAGTGATCGTCGAGCCTGCCAGTACCGGGCTTGAAAACATTGGGTACATACACATTCCGATTTGGATCCACACGGATATCAACGGAGCCTCTGCCGGAGCAGCCATTGGCATCAAATACTTCCAGCAGATACTTCTGTGACTCAAACGTGTAAACGAAAGGATTCAGACTATCTGGCATAAGCAAGGATTCGCGGGGAGTCCAGGTAAATGATGTTACGGCAGCGCCAGTAATCAGCGGTTTCAGTTGGTATGTCGTGTCGCCCAGTTCAATTTCATGAAAGGGCTTGGCAAATGTAACGACGATCGGATCCGGCTCGTTTACAAAAATGGTATCGGTATAGAAACAACCATTCACGTCAAAATAAGTGACATAGTGCGTTCCACCGTTGAGACTGACAGGAAAGTCCTGGTTTAACAAAGCGCCAAAGTCAAGACTGAACTGGTAAGGACCACCCGAACCTCCGCTAATATCGGCAATTTTCAGTGTCGTCACGTCTCCGTGGCACTTCAATGGTTCAGTTCCATCAATGTTGCCCAATACCCGTGGAGGATCTTGTACGGCCAAATCTGTGATGCTGCTCGTACAGCCATCTCCATCGGTCACCACCACAGCGTAAAATCCAGCCGACAAACCATCCAACTCATTGGTGTCAATACCAATGTCAAGACCTTTGTCGTCCATCCATACATAGTGGTAAGCACTGCTGTTGCCCCCACTGACATTTACCACCAAGACGCCATCAGAACTGCCGAAACAGTTTGGGTTGGTTGACAGAACAAGGTCTTGATCGAGCATGATTTCATTCGGTTCCAACACGGTAATAGCATTCACCACACTGGTACAGCCATTTACATCGCTCACGGTTACTTGGTAAGTACCTGCTCCAAGATTGTTCACCGAAGTAGTGGTGGAGTTGTTCGGGTCATTCCATTGGTAGCGGTAAGGTCCACCATTACCGCCACTGCCGGAAATGGTAGCAGAGCCGTTGTCCAGACCATAGCAGGAGGCAGGGGTTGTATTGGAAGTGCCTGCCACGGGCGGTGGCGTAGCGATGAACAGGGTATCAGTGTCGCCACAACTGTTGTTGTCGGCACTTGTGACAATATGCATGCCGGCACAAAGATCTGTACGGGTACCGGAAGTACTCAGTCCATCACTCCAAAGATAAATGAAACTGCCCTGGGTCGGTGGGTTTGTGGCATATTGCGTCACCACTTGCGCATCGCCATCACACAAGCCAAAGCAGGATACTTTCTGTAGGTTAGAGATGGTATTGACCACCTCGGGGGGCTGATTTAAGGTAAAAGAACCTGACAGGGTGCATCCCACATTGTCGGTGACGGTTACCTTGTAAATTCCGGCAGTCAGGTTGAATACCGTTG
This sequence comes from uncultured Bacteroidota bacterium, assembly GCA_903933805.1. Lineage (GTDB taxonomy): Bacteria > Bacteroidota > Bacteroidia > Chitinophagales > Saprospiraceae > M3007. The sequence continues at coordinate 1,796 of CAIZLM010000189.1, forward strand.
GACCACTGGGTGTTTGTGTAGGATTCCAAGTGTATTGTACATAAGGTTTTTGGCCGTCTTGAACAGAAACACCGAGAATACCATCGTCATCACCGTAACAGCGGGGCTGAACATAAGACGTATCGGCAAACGATAGCGGGGTTACAACTTTCAGGGTAAAGGTATCTTTTGCGACACAACCCGAAGCATCCAAAATGGTAACAGCGTACATGCCACCTGACAAGTTTGTGATTTGAGTGCTGTTTCCAATACTCCCAGCAGCAGGAACCGTGGTCCAGTTAAAGGTTTGTGCGTTCGGAATAGAAGCGGTGATTGATCCGTCGCCACCACATCGTACCGAAACGGAATCAACGGTGATGCTGGGCGCAGAAGGTGGTGTTAGAACGAACGATAAGGTGTCTGTACACCCACGGGCATCTGTCACAGTAACACTGTAATTGCCTACCCCCAAGCCATTTTGATTGGGGCCTGTGGCGGAAGGAATGTTCCAGGAATAATTGTAAAATGGTCCGCCGGTACCGCCCAAGGCCACCACATTGATAGAGCCGCTGTTCGCCTGGCCACAACCAGGGTTTTGAAGGCCGATGGTGCTCAACACCAAATCAGCAGGTTGGAAAATTTCAACCGTAACAGCAGCTTTGCAACCCGCAGGATCTGAGGCTGTTACAGAATAAATACCTGCCGGTAATCCTGAGTAGGTGGACGACAAACTGGTATTTGACTGCGTGAAACCGCTTGGAGACCAGTTAAACTGAAAAATATTGCCCGATTGAACGGACTCTTCCAACAGTACGCTAGCACTGCCATTGTTTTGGCCAAAACAGGCCACGTTTTGAACAATATCCTCGGTGAGCGTGATGGCTCTCAGGTCTTCAATGGTTACTTCATCTTTGCGGGTGCAACCATTGGCATCCGTAATGGTGACCGTATAGGTTCCCGACAACAGGCCGTTGACAATGATAGGGTTGTTTTGACCGGCTGTGCCAACGGCGTTGTTGTTGGCATCAACCCAAGCATACTGATACTGCCCTCCAGGGAAAGGCGTGCCGCCTATGACCTGGTAGTTGATGGTACCGTTTGCCACACCGGAGCAAGCAGCTTTGGTAAGCACGAGACTTGCTTTGTTGATGGGCGTCGGCTGGCCCAAAAAGCCCGATGCAGAGGTAGAACACCCCCGTTGGTTGTCTGTAATGAACAGGGTATAATTGCCTGCTCTAACGTCATTGTTGACCGTTCCATCTTGTAATGGCGACGTGGGATCCGTCAGGGGCAATGGAGAGGCCCAAAAATAAGAATAATTGGTGTTGGAGCCCGTCGTAGGTACACCTCCCAACAGAATCACCCCTTCCACAATACCATCGTTTAGGCCGTTGCAACTGGGTTGTTCGACAAATGAAATCTGCGCGCCAACCGTCGGGATATTCACTTCAATTGTATCGCAGTGCATCGCACCAAAACCATTGTTGTCGGTGACACACACCGAATATGAATTGGTCAGGTTGTTAAAATTGCCCACTGGGTTGGGTACGGTGTAGGTGCCTCCGCTGAGGAGTACAGTGCCGAAGTTGGTAGCGCCATTGGTGGGTAAAAATTCATGCACCACCACGCTGTAAGGCGCCACGCCACCAGTGACCGTGACCTCCATGGTAGCCGTTCCCTGACATGTGCTGTCAACAACGGCAACCTGAAAGCCACTGGCAAGCAACTGCACACAAACTTCTCCGGGATCAGATGTGATGGCCAGCGACAAACCTTGCTCATCTTCAAAGCTGATGGCGGTAGGGTTGTTCGAAATGAGGATGTCCGAGCAGTCGCCCAATGCGCCAACTACATCAAAACAAACATTGAAGAGCGACTCTCCATCGGGGATACTCAGCACGTTGCCAAGGATGTCCAAGTCGTACAAAATCAAGCCAATCTCGCCTTGACTTGCATTGGCATTGTTCAAGGTAGAACCCGTGAATGGATCCAATACCGGATTGAGGTTTTCAATACTGGTATATTGCAACACACTGGGATCCCAGTTGATGGAGAATGAACTGGAAACGACGTCAAAATTGTTCACCGTCAAAGGCAAGCAAAAATGCGTGGTGCCAGGAGGGGCTATCGTTTGTGGAAACGACAATGCAACATTGTCACTCGACAAACAAGTCGTCATGTTCATGGTAAAAATGGCGGGACAGCTTTTGCCATCTTGTACCGTGATCGTGTAATTGCCTGGTTGTGGCACCGAAAAAATAACAGGCGCAAGGTGAAACAACTGGGTTTGCTGGGTATGAATCACTGCTTTCACCAGTGGGTTGCTGGTCAGCGATATATCAATATCGTAGATTGCTGTCCCATCGTACTCCGGGTAGCCACCTCGAATGGTGAATTTGCCGATACAATCATTGCCATAGCTGGTGTTCACCCCCTCCTGCGTAATGGCATTGAGGTATATCACCTCAAAAGCAGCAGCAGTATTGACGTTTACACACGGGCCTGGTGGAGCGCCCACCTGACTGGATTCAAACCCAGATGGGGGGATAATTTCGTCCACGGTAATGGGCGCATAATACATGGACAACGGTTGGCCTGCACCAAAAATATTGATCAATGACCCGCTGTTGAAAAACCAGGTATCTCCGCCATTGGGAATTCCCGGCGTGATGTACAAACCGCCAGCAGACGGTGGCGTATTCAAGACGCAGGGGTCGCCAGGGCCTGGAACAGCGCTGATGGCTTGAAGATTATCGCCAGCGATCTGCGGTGGACAGGTGTAAAACGCGTACGCTACACCTGGGGTTGTACTGGCCTGAGGGTCACCTGTCAATACCGCATCGCCATTGTGGCGTAACAAAAACGAATCACCCGCACACAGAAAAATCTGGGGAAGGCTGGCATCGTTGCTGTTACCAATGAACTGAGACAGGGTGTACGTTCCGGCAGCATTGCACTGCATGTCTGGAGCGCCGTTGGATGCGTGGGGTAAATAGTGGTAGGGGCCCGGTGGAATCGAGATGCTTTGCGGATTTTGGGCAAGCAGCAACGACGGTACACCCACTGAAAGGCATACGAAGAGCGGGATTAGAAATTTTTGCATTCTAGTGATAATTTTTACAATGGTTGATGGATAAAACTGAAAGCGAGGAATTCACCACGCCTTAATTGAGATACGGTATTGGTGCTGAATGTTGCCCGTGGTGGGCCATATTAACACTTTTTATTTTTTTTGATTTTACAGGCGCAAAATTAACAAAAAAGGCATTGTTTGCCTATTTTTCAATCAAAAATGTCATGTAATTAACGCCAGTACATTCTTCACAACTATCGCGCATGAACGTTATTTTCCCTGTTTTATTGCGATGGAACTGCCTTTATAATACCTTTCCATTCAGGATGACTGTTTCAACAGCCTTGCCGCCAAAACTGTAAGGAATTAATGCCAGCGACTCCAACGGTATTGTGGTGAAAAGGTTTGCTTTTTTTCCAATGGCAATGGTTCCAACTTCGTCCTCCAACTCCATGGCCCTTGCACCATTCAACGTGGCTGCATTGATCGCCTCCTCCGGCAACATTTTCATTCGAATACAGGCCAGAGAAACCACAAAAGGCATGTTTCCAGACGGAGAAGAGCCAGGGTTATAGTCCGTGGCCAACACCACTGGCAATCCGGCATCGATCATTTTGCGCGCTTCCGGGTAGGGGATCCCCAAGAAAAAAGCGCAGGATGGTAAGAGGGTAGGTAAGGTGTCACTGTTTTTGAGCAGCTCAATTTCGATGTCGCTGGTATGCTCCAGGTGATCAACTGATATGGCACGGTTGGCAACACCCACTTGTACGCCCCCAGTTATCCCCAGTTCATTGGCGTGTATTTTTGGCTTCAAACCGTACTTCCAACCCGCTTGGAGGATTTGGTCTGTTTCTTCCGGGGTAAAAAACCCTTTGTCGCAAAAAACATCACAATAATCAGCCAGCCCTTCCCCAGCCACCTGGGGCAGCATTTCTTCCACAATCAATTGGATATACGCTTCCCGCCTCGCTTGGTAGGCCATGGGAATGGCGTGCGCGCCCAAAAATGTCGCCTTGATGGGAATTGGACTGGCCTCCTTCAGCCGACGGATCACGCGCAACATCTTGATTTCGCTTTCAAGCGTCAGTCCGTAGCCACTTTTAATTTCAATCGCCCCCGTGCCAAAGCCAATTACTTCCTGTAACCGTTGCCAAGCACCACGGAATAGGCTGTCCTCGTCCGCTGCTTCCAACTTGCGCGCAGAGTTTAGGATACCACCGCCACGCCCGGCTATCTCCTCGTAAGAAAGACCCCTGATTCTGTCAACAAACTCTTCCTCGCGGGTAGCGGCAAACACCAGGTGGGTGTGGGAATCGCACCAACTTGGCAATACCATCCTGCCCGTAGCGTCCAACGTCTCGTCGGCGCGATCCGGACACGCAGACATCGGACCAAAAGCAGCGATTCTGCCATTTTCGGCCAGCAGATAGGCGTCCTCTATGCTCGGAAGGTTGGCCATGTCCGGGCCTTTCACCAAATTTCGCCTGACAGTTTCGATTTGAACCAGCGAACGGATATTTCTGATTAGCAGTGATCCCATATTTGTTTTGTAATTTCTTAGATAGTTGTGTCGGAGACAAGAAAAGCAACCATTTATTGCCGGATAATCGGTGTATTGTTTACTCAACCATCAAATTACAGCCACGCATTTCTGCCGCATCCAACCTGCCCAGTACCTCAAAACGACCGTCTGGGAAAACCTTTCCCACGTCTTCCGTTTGAATAAAACTGATGGTATCAATATTGGCCAAGTCTATGATATTCAAGACACCCGTACGCCCCGACCTCACCGGACAAAAAGGGTCGTTGATCTCTGTGGCAACCACCCGCATCGTGGGGCAAGGCGTAAAGATAGTGCCTCCTTGTGCGTATGCCTGTGAGAACAGTTCGGTCATGCCGTACTCAGAATGGATGGCGTTTACCCCAAACGCTTGCTGCAGGTGCTCATGGAGTTCAACCCGCGTCATCTCGCGTCGCTGGCCCTTCATACCGCCAGTTTCCATAATGGTGATTCCTGACAGGTTTGTGGGAAATTGTTCCGCAAAATCGAGTAGCGCATAGCTTACGCCCAGCAAGATGGTCTGCTGTTTTTTATGTTGACAAACGCGCAATGCAGCCTGTAATTCCTTGAAATCATGCAGGAAAAAACCGCTTTCGGCAAATTGGGAACATCGAATGAAATAATCTGTCATGGCCACAAGCGAAGAATTTCCGCGTGCTAGATAGTTGGGTAATAGCGCTAAAAAACACCATGTTGACGGATCGCTGTATGCCGCTGTAAAACCATTTCTGGCGTTTTCTTCGTACCAAGAAAGGTTGCGTACCCGGTGCTGGGAAGGTATTTGCCCCGTTGTTCCACTGCTGCTGAACAAGCTTTTTTCTGACCAGATGCCACTGCGAATGTCATGGGTTTTGAAAAATGAAATGGGTAAAAAAGGTCGTTTGCGCGCATCGCCCAACATGTCAACATACGCACGGTACAGCGGGTTGTTGGCCTTTTGGTACTCAAATACGTGTGTCGCCACCATGTCAAAGTTCGAGGCATTTACAGCGCCCAGCATAGACATTATTTCTTCCCGCCTCTGTTTTGGCATTGTTTGCTATTTTTTGTTGTGACTGGAATGGATTGACGCGCTGTCGGGCTTAATAAGGCCCGTTTTTTGTCTCAGTCTCAACCACAGCAGTCGTTATCTTAAAAAGTGTGTCACTACTTTTGAAAAAAAGAATGGCCGGCGTATTGTGTGGAAATTCCGACGTACTTTTGAACTAAATAAGGTTACACTATGAAATGTTGTATATCGACTGCAATGCAGTGCTTGTTGATGGTCTTTGCGGCTGGTTCTGCTTGTGTGAAACCACCTGATTATCCCAAAACCCCCGTGATCGAGTTTATCGGGCTCTCTAAGCAAGAACTTCAGCAGGGTATGTCAAAAGGCGACAGCCTGACGATTTCATTGTCGTACACCGATGGCGACGGCGATCTTGGTTTCCCAGATACTGATCCCACAGCCAGTGTTTTTGTGCGCGATGACCGCGATTCTTTTACTAAATTTCAATATCAATTGCCTTACGTTGATCCTCAGGGAGCAGGCAATGGCATTTCAGGTGAAATTTCAATTGTTTTGCCCACCAGTTGCTGTATTTTCGTCACGGATGAAGGTCAAAAACTTGCTTGCGACTTGGTTCCAGCCAGTTTTTTGTACGATACGCTGTATTATTTTGTCAAAATTCGTGACCGTGCCGGAAATGAGAGCAACGAAATAAAAGCAGGCCCCATTACCCTCCGCTGTCACAATTGAATAGTGCCCTCAAAAACAAGGGCGGCTGGCCCTGAAAGCCAAATATCTGAAAAACTGTCGTCTGGGTTGGACTGGAATCGGACAGAAAGTGCACCCCCCCTTGCCCGCACAGGTACCTCGTAATGGCCGGGTGGGTTTTTTGTGCGAAAATAAGCCGCAATGGCTGCTGCTGTTACGCCCGTTCCACAGGCGAGCGTTTCATCCTCTACGCCCCGTTCGTACGTTCGGATTTGAAGTCCACCCTGTTTTTGTGGATCCTTGCAAACAATGTTGACGTTTATTCCGGCCGTTTTGAAAGGCGCGGCATACCGAATGGCCCGACCTTCGACCACCATGTCGAGGTTGTCAACTTGCTCCTCGAATCTTACATAGTGTGGCGAGCCGGTGTTGAGGATGTAGGCATGGTCTTGAATGTCAACTTTTTTAACATTCACCATCTTCAATTCGACTTGATACATGCCGTTTGCGGCGGCTGTGGTCACAACGGCTTGGTGTTCTCCGTCTATTGCCCAAAAAGTGCATTGCTCATCGATAATCCCCAGGTTTTTAGCAAAAGCGCTGATGCACCGGCCACCATTTCCGCACATGCTGCTTTCCCGTCCATCGGAATTGAAATAAATCATTTCAAAATCGTAGCCGGGCATGTTTTGTAGCAAAATAAGGCCGTCCGCGCCGATGCCGAACCGCCGGTCGCACAATTGTTTGATGGATGCTGTGTCTGCGCGAGTAAGCCACTGCTCCTGACGTTGGTCAACCATCACAAAATCATTTCCGGTACCTTGGTATTTCCAAAATTTCATGCTGCTGGTGAAGGTTTGTGGAGGGTACAATACAGTCGCAAAAGTAACGCGTTATTCTGTAGTAACGGGTGAGATGGTCGCGTATGAGACAAAAAAGGTCCATTTTTTGCCAGACTGCATGCCACCCAACCAGTCAAATTCTTTAAAGACTAAAGAACAATACGATGTCGTTATCCGTTGATGATGTTTTGTAATTCGTTGGTTGGTCGCGTATGAGACAAAAAAATAGCGATTTTTTGACAGACGAAGTTGATGTTTTTTCGACCGTAGCGTCGCCACGATCGAAAAAACCTGCGAGTTGAGACGCGAAATAGTTCTTTTTTGCCAGACAGCGTGCCATTTAACCAGTTACTATGTTTTAAAAATATGAAAAAATACCTCAGTCTTGCTTTCGTATGTGTGGTGAGCTCCCTGCTCTCCGTGTACTTGTACAGCCGTTTTCTTCAGTCGCCAAGGGGCGGATGGTCTGGTAATGTCGGTGAAGTGCAATACGTCGGGCTGGTCGATAAATTGTTCAGTAACCGTTCAAACAGTCGTTTCCAGTCTGCTTCGCCAACGAATTTCATTGAATCTGCGGCAATAGCAACCCCGGCAGTGGTCAATGTTCGCGCGGTATTGGTAACAGGCAGCAGTATTTTTGGCGGGGGCTCCACGTCGGGTTCGTCAGGGTCTGGGGTAATACTCTCCCCCGACGGCTACATTGTGACCAATCACCACGTGGTAGATCATGGGACAGACATAAAGGTTACGTTGTCAGACAAGCGTACGTACAATGCAAAACTGATAGGATCTGACCCATCAACAGACATTGCTTTGTTGAAAATAGAAGAGGCTGATTTGCCTTTTGTGCTGTTTGGAAACAGCGATTCGGTCTCCGTAGGGGAATGGGTGCTGGCCGTGGGCAATCCCTTCAACCTTGAAAGTACCGTCACAGCGGGCATCGTGAGTGCCAAGGGCCGCAACATCAACATCCTGGGCGGTGGGGCCAGTATTGAATCTTTTATACAGACAGACGCTGCTGTTAACCCCGGGAATAGCGGTGGTGCTTTGGTGAATACTTTGGGTGAACTAGTCGGGGTTAATACGGCAATTATTACGGAATCAGGTAGTTATGAAGGTTATTCGTTTGCAATACCGTCCAATCTTGTGCAGAAAGTGATCCGCGACCTACGCGAGTTTGGTGTGGTTCAGCGCGCTTTTTTGGGCGTTGGAATTCAGGATCTTGATGCAGAAACCGCCCGTGACCTACAACTGCCCAACGCAGAAGGGGCCCTCATCAACCGCATAGCCAGCGGTGGCGCGGCGGCCGATGCTGCCCTTGAAATCGGCGATGTCATTGTCGGTGTGAACAATACAAAAGTGCGGAGTACCTCTGAGTTGCAGGAGTATGTCGGCCGCTTCAGGCCCGGAGAAACACTCAACCTAGAATATTGGCGCAGCGGAAAAAAGTGCCGCAACAACTTGCTGTTGAAAGACAACAACAACTCGACAAGTGTTGCGAACACACGTGGAGATGAACTGGAGAACGATTTGGGCATCGCCCTGCGCGATTTGAGCAAAGAGGAAAGACGGAAGCTACGGCTTCAAGGTGCTATGGTGATGAGTATTAGACGAGGAAGCGTTGTATTTGATACGAATATGCAGCCGGGCTTCATCATCAGCAGCGTCAATGGAACCCGCATTACAAATGCCTCAGAGGCCATAGAGGCCATGAAAAACGTGTACAACGCCTTGTCGCTGGACGGCTATTACGAGGGGGAATCTGATTTGTATTCCTATCGGTTTAAAAAGAAATAGCTGGTGAAAAAAAAACCTGTAAGGAATACGATGAAAAAACAGACGGGCACTCAAAAGTAAAGTATCAATAACAGCACCGAAACCATTTATATGGTTTTGTTCTATCCTTTCAGGACGCCGACTTGTCGCAACGTGTTCTTAGCAACTTCCAAAAACGCAGCTGCTACAACCCCTTCTTGCTGTAATA
>CAIZLM010000190.1 GCA_903933805.1 uncultured Bacteroidota bacterium
ACAACCAATAGGTACCCTAATGCCCAGCTATGCAATGGTCTTGTTCTTGCTGTTTCCCGCTTGGGATCGGTTCTATTGTTACGGATTATACTTTCTTAAGAAACATACTCGGATCCTGCTTTTTGTCGCCTTGTTGCTGCAACTTTTGTTGAATGCCTGGTCGATTTATTCCACATAACCATCCTCCATAACTACTCCGACACCTCTGCCCAAGCATGCACCAAGTCCTTTCGTCCAATCATATTTTTCCATTTTTTGGCTGGTAGCGCAGCTATTTTTTCCAGCAAGGCCACTTGTCGTGGCGACAACAGTTTGTCTGGGGAGATGTTCTTACCAACCAGGTTGTTGGCGCGACAAGCCTGCAACGAGGTCATGGGAATGAACGCGTAATCCGTTTGGGCAAGGTAATATTTCGGCTCCTGGTCGGCTCTAAAACTTTTATCATTAGAACAGGGGGCAATGCCTTGCAGCTTGGCGCGGGCGGTCAAATCCTCTTGACTCACAACAGCCGGATTAAACAGTACACGCACTACTTCCCGGCCATCCTGGTAGCCGGGCACTGTTTCCACAACACCCGAAATACCGCCAAAGAAGCTTTCCCCACTCCAAAAACAATACATTGAAAATGTTGCCGTGTCCAACCCTGCTTCGCCTGCCATCAACGTTTCTTCCAACAAATCGAGGTAGCCCGGCACCGCAACACCACTGTATTCCAATGCGCGACACATCCCCTGGACGAGTGGCCATGTGGTATTAAAATTGGGTATTCTTGGCACAATGTCTTGATCATCGACCCGCACAATACGCACCACTGGATTGTTCCAGGCAGGTTCCCCGAAACGTTGCAGCGCAGCGCCATCTTTTCCACCCTTGTTGTTGTAAACACAAACCGGTATGAAAAAAGTCTCCATCGCTTCCACCACCAACGGATGAGACAGCGTGGTGTTGCCATAACGGGTACAGTTAGAACAGCCTGGCACCTCCTGGAATAAGATCAGGAGCGGTTTTCCCGTTTTACCTGCAGCGGCCTTGGCCTCGTCAACATCGCGCAGCCAATGGACTGCCCCCAACGCTTCCGGGTTGTGGTCGAATGACGCCCCAACAGGAGGGGCAGGCGGCGTATCTTCTCCCAAAAAAAAAGAACAAAAAAGCAGAATACCGGAAAAAAGGCTGGTGGCTACAATGAATTTCATGGCTTGTTTGCGGATAAACACCCTTGGGATTGCAAATTATATTGCTACAAAGGTGCAGCTTACCGCGGAAGTTGCCAACTGACAAAGATTAATTGACACGACTTACTGCCACGGTTTGTTTATATGCAACCGGTTACGCCAATATTTTGTAAAAATCACCCCGTTTCTGCTATACCTTTCGCCCTACTGATTTGCACACCCATGAAGAAAATACCCTTTTTATTTGCCTTCCTGCTCTCCACGCTCTTTGTGTTTGCCCAAAAAGCCATCACCCTCGAAGACTGTTTCGTTCAATACAAATTTTACCCCCAATCCGGCAGTGAATTATTTTACCTGAAAGACGGGCATCATTACGCCGATATTGACCATAAAGCGATGCACATACGCTCGGTTCAGGACCTGGTTTCAGATTCCACCGTAACCCTTCTATTGCCCGAAACCGCACAAGCTTTCGATCAATTTGAATTCAGTGCAGACGAAACCAAACTGCTGTTGCGTACCGCTACCGAACCCGTGTACAGACACTCGGTGCTGGCAAATTACTTTGTGTATGACCTGACAACCCAAAAAACCATACCGGTGTATGAGGCTGAAAAACAACAGTTCGCCACCCTGTCACCCGATGGAAAACTGGTCGCATTTGTGGTTGCCAACAATTTGTATGTCAAGGATATAAGCCTAGAAAAAACCGTCCAGATTACCCGAGATGGCGCAAAAAACAAGGTCATCAATGGACTGCCCGACTGGGTAAATGAAGAAGAATTCAGCCCCGTGGATGGCGAAGGCATGGTCGCTACCCGGTGGAGCCCCGACAGCAAGTCGCTCGCTTTCATCCGATTTGACGAGACAGCTGTCCCCGAAATAACAATGACCTGGTATGACGGAGAAGCCTACCCTTCGCATTCAGCCTTTAAATATCCAAAAGTGGGCGCTCCCAATGCCACCGTGAGCGTACACCTCTACGATGTGGCGGCAGATGCGATGGTGGGCGAAATCATGGGACTTGAGCCAGACGATTATGTGCCGCGGATCAATTTTACGCAAGACAATCAACTCGTCGTTTCACGGCTCAACCGACTTCAGGACACCCTTGAACTCCTGATCGCCATGCCAGAACGCGTGTTGTACGACCAGGACATAAACCAATATTTCATACCGACGCGGCTGCTCCTGCGAGAAACCGATGCCGCTTATGTAACATTGGAATGGTCGAACGCCATGACTTTCCTCAAAAACGATCCGCAGCACTTTCTGTGGATGTCTGAACGCAGCGGATTTCAACACCTTTGGCTATTTCCAATGCCCACTAAATTCGGCGAAAAACCCATACAACTCACCCAAGGCAACTTTGATATAACCAACTTTTACGGGGTTCAGGAAAAAACGGGTAAATATTACTACCAGACAGCTACCCCTACACCGCTTGACCGGCAATTGTGGGAGGGCGATCTCCACGGTGGAACGCCACGGCTGATGACACCCACTCCTGGAACACACGAAGCGAATTATTGCCCAACCTTCGAATACCTGCAACACACTTGGTCGGATGCCAATACGCCACCCATTGTTACCCTGTGCAACGTCCAGGGAGACACCCTGCGCACCATTGCAACAAACGAACGGGTGCGCAAACTCCGAGAACAATATGGTTTTGCCAACAAAACATTCTTCACCTACTCGCTCCCGGATGGCACCGAACTCAACGGCTGGATGATCAAACCTGCCGTGATGGACAGCACCAAAAAATACCCGATACTGTTGGACAATTACGGCGGACCAGGATCCCAGACAGTGCTGCATCAATACGACGGCTACATGAACACCTGGCACCAAATGCTCGTGCAGGCCGGTTATGTTGTGGCCAGTGTGGACAATCGCGGCACCGGCGCCCGAGGGCGTGATTTTAAAAAATGCACCCAACTCCAACTGGGCAAACTAGAAACCGAGGATCAAATAGCTGCCGCACGGTACCTAGGTTCACTTCCTTGGGTAGATGCGACGCGTATCGGTATCTGGGGCTGGAGTTTCGGAGGTTACCTCAGTACATCCTGTATCCTAAAAGGCAACGATGTGTTCAAAATGGCCATGGCAGTCGCGCCCGTTACCAACTGGAAATGGTATGATTCCGCCTATACCGAGCGCTATATGCACACCACCAAAGACAATGCTGCTGGGTATGAAGACAACTCCCCTGTCAATTTTGCCGAATTGCTGCGTGGCGACAACTACCTGATCTGCCACGGTATCGCAGACGACAACGTCCATTGGCAACAAACCACAGAAATGATCAACGCCCTTATACATGCCAATAAACAGTTTGAAACGTACTACTACCCCAACAGAAACCACGGTATTTATGGCGACAACGCAACCCTACACTTGTTCACAAAACTGACCAGTTTTGTGCTGGGAAAACTATGATTGGCCATGGCCTCCCCCAATAGCAACGGGTTGGGGTGGCACGGCGGGCGTTTCCAACCACGACCTGAAAAGCCAAATCGAATTGATGCTATAATTTGAACGGATAGTGCTATGCCAATTAGCATTTTTACAACTACTATTGTAGGTACTTTTAAAACTAGTCATAACGATGTCAAACAGCAGACCAGATTTCAAAGCCCATTACGACAATTTTATCGGTGGCAAATTCGTACCTCCTGTTCATGGAGCGTATTTTGACAACATCAGTCCGATTGATGGAAACGTTTTTACCAAGGCTGCAAGGTCAGGTAAGGAAGACATCGAACTGGCATTGGATGCGGCACATGTTGCATTCGCTACTTGGAGCAAAACTTCGGCGGCATATCGCTCGAGTATCCTAAACAAGATTGCTGACGTATTGGAGGCCAATCTTCAATCCTTGGCTGTTATTGAAACCATTGACAATGGCAAACCAATCAGGGAAACGGTCCATGTAGATTTGCCTTTGTGCATCGACCATTTTCGATACTTCGCTGGTGTAATTCGCGCAGAAGAGGGCTCCATTTCCGAACACGACGAAAATACGGTCAGCATTTGTCTGCACGAACCACTCGGCGTTGTAGGGCAAATTATTCCTTGGAACTTTCCCTTGCTGATGGCCACTTGGAAACTTGCGCCTGCCTTGGCTGCCGGTTGTTGCGTGGTGATGAAACCTGCCGAACAAACACCGACCTCCATCATGTGTTTGATGGAATTGCTGCAAGATGTTGTGCCTGCAGGCGTCATCAACGTTGTTACCGGATTCGGTCCCGAAGCAGGAAAACCGCTGGCACAGTCGCCTAGAATTTCCAAAGTTTCGTTTACCGGCGAAACCACTACAGGGCGCTTGATCATGCAATACGCCTCCGAAAACTTAATTCCTGTCACCATGGAACTGGGTGGAAAATCACCCAATATTTTCTTCCCATCGGTTGCCGATGCCGACGACGACTTCTTCGATAAAGCCATTGAAGGTGCTGTGTTGTTTGCCGTAAATCAGGGCGAAGTTTGTACTTGTCCGTCAAGAATTTTGGTACACGAAAGCATTTACGACAAGTTTATGAGCAAAGTAATTGAGCGCACCAAAGCCATCAAAATGGGCAATCCTTTGGATAGTTCAACCATGATGGGCGCCCAAGCGTCAAACGACCAGTATGAAAAAATTCAGTCGTACCTGAAACTGGGCATCGAAGAAGGCGCAGAGTTGCTTTGCGGTGGAGATGTTCATCATCAAACGGGTGAATTGGCCGGTGGGTATTATATCCAACCTACCTTGTTTAAAGGACACAACAAAATGCGTATTTTCCAAGAAGAAATTTTTGGACCTGTCGTTTGTGTTACCACGTTCAAGACCACCGAGGAAGCCATTGCGATTGCAAACGACACCATGTATGGGTTGGGTGCCGGTGTATGGACAAGAGATGCGCACGAATTGTACCAGGTTCCAAGAGCCATTCAAGCTGGTCGTGTTTGGGTAAATTGCTACCACGCTTATCCCGCCCACGCACCTTTTGGTGGTTACAAAAAGTCAGGATTTGGCAGAGAAAACCATTTAATGATGTTGGGCCATTATCGCCAAACAAAAAACATGTTAATCTCGTACGACAAAAAGAAATTGGGCTTCTTTTAGTTCTTGGTCGGCATGGCTGCCCATGACTACCAAACGCGGTCACGGGCAGCCATCCTCCCGTTGGGCAAAATCATCGGGGCAATCGATTTAAAGTATGAAGTCACATGGCCATGTCTGTAGGGAAAAAGTGGATAAATAGCAACTTTACCCCTATTTTTGTATCGTAACTGGTTCAGTGGTCGCGTCCGAAACAAAAAAGCAGCCATTTTTTGTCAGACTTCCCCCATTTTTGTAGGCCGTAGCAGCCCTAAGGTCAAAAAAATGGGCGAAGTAGGACGGAAAATGGGCCTTTTGGGCCAAACAGCGCGCCACCCAACCCGTTACTTTGTATCAAAATTTGATCATGCAGTTCGCAGACATAAAAAACGACATCGCTTTCCGCAAGATTTTTGGCAACGAGCAGAAAACAGCTCCGCTCATCTCGTTTTTAAACGCTTCCTTGGAGTTGGAAGGGGTTCACCAAGTGGTCAGCGTCTCCATCGCCAACCCCTACAAGTTCCCACGCATTGCCGGAGAAAAGGCAACCATTCTGGACGTTCGGGCTACTGACCAGACAGGGAGAAAGTTTGTAGTTGAGATGCAGGTGGCCGATAAGAAGGGGTTTGACAAGCGCGTACAATACTACATCTCGCGGGATTATTCCATGCAGATAGATGAAGGCGTAAACTATCCGATCCTGAATCCCGCGTACTTTATCGGGATCCTGGACTTTCCATTTGGCACCGACACCAATTACCACACTCGACACTTAATATTGAACAAGGCGACCAGCGAGCATCTGTTGAAAGACATTCAATTTTCTTTCATCGAGTTGCCCAAGTTCACCAAAGAA
>CAIZLM010000191.1 GCA_903933805.1 uncultured Bacteroidota bacterium
GATCGTGGGCTGGGAGTTAGCAGATAATATGCGTAGTCGTTTGGTAATGAGTGCTTTAGGAAAAGCAATTGATCGCCGGAATTTACCCGAAGGCTTGATTGTCCACAGCGATGGTGGAGGCCAATATGCCTCGGAAGAGTTCCGAAAATTGCTACGCGATCATGGTTTTTTACAGAGTATGACACGCAGAGACAACCATTACGACAATGCTATGGCCGAAAGTCTGTTCAGTCGTTTCAAAGCAGAATTGATCGGAAAAGGCGTGTTCGAGTCTTATGAAGATGCCTACACCGAGATTTTTGAGTACATCGAGATTTACTACAATCGTAAGCGCAGACATTCTGGAATTGACTATCAAATCCCTGAACTGTTTGAGCAAAAATGGGCGCAGTGGCAACAAACCCCGGTTGACGGGCAATGAAATTGACGGTAAAGATTCGTTTCCCACAATTTTAACAACCCTCTGCCGGACAAAAATTTTAAATGATTTTTGCCCGTCAAGGGTATTAAAATGTGGAAAACGAGCATCCTAAAAGACCTGAACGGAACATTTTTATGTACAAAAAAGTGTGCGGCGAAATTGACACACCTCAGTTCAAATACACCCACAGACAGGGGGGGGAGGCTATTTATGGCTTCATGAAGCTCGGCTCCGCTAAGGTTGGCTTCGCTAAAGTTTCTTTCACCTGCGGCGTATACACCAGTTGATTTTTGGACGATACCTTGTAAACTGAGGTTGACCTGAGCCTGTACAGATGCGATACCGGAAAAGAATAATGCCGAAAACAGTAGTGTTCTAATTTGCATGGCGCAGTTTTTTCAAAATAAAAAAAGAGGATTCATTTCATGGCGAAACTGCGCAAAAGTGAAAGTACAGGCTTGATTTATCTAATTTTTGACATGTACAACATATGTACGAATCGGGTTTGGAGGGCAGTTTTTACATAAAAAAGCCAAGATGCAGCATTAAGTCAACTCCGAATTGCCGGTAAAAGGAGTTGGCCCTGCCCAGGTTCCCAAACTTCCACTTCGGCAATAGTTCTTTATCTTTGTGTTCAAAGCGCAAACAGTTTTTATATGGGCAAGAAACTTCCTCTAGGTTTACAAGATTTCCGAGGCATCATTGAAGGCGGCTACAAGTACATCGACAAAACGGAATACATCCACCGCATTACCACTGAGGGTAAATACCATTTTCTCTCCCGACCCCGGCGCTTTGGCAAGTCCATTACCATTTCTACATTGCAGGAGTTATACAGTGGCAGCAAGGACTTATTCAAAGGCTTATGGATTGAAGACAAGTGGGATTGGAGCCGCAAACATCCCGTGATTCGGCTTTCGTTTACCTCTATTGGGTTTCAAAGCTTGGGGCTGGCTGCGGCCTTGAATCAGGAGCTGAACAATCAAGCCAAAGCCTTCAATGTTTCTCTTGAAAATGAGGGGAATGCTGGCAAATTCAAGGAACTTATCACCAAGCTTGCTCAAGAGAACAAAGTAGTTGTATTAATCGATGAATACGATGCGCCGATCATCAATTACCTGGGAAAGGAAATCGAAAAAGCCTACCAAAATCGCGAGCTTTTAAAGGAGTTTTATACCGTTTTAAAGGACCTTGATTCCTACATTGAACTGGTTTTTCTCACCGGGGTCAGCAAATTTTCCAAAGTGGGCATTTTCTCCGGGCTGAATAACCTGACTGACTTGACCATGCAGTCGGACTATGCGACCATGTTGGGCTACACGCAACGCGAGTTGGAAGAAAATTTTGTGGAAGAAATTCAAGCCGCTGCGACTCATTTGAAGTTGTCAACCAGCGAATTGCTGGAACAAATGCGGCTTTGGTACAATGGCTACTGTTTTCAAGCCAACACAGGAAGGGTGTACAATCCCGTGTCCTGCAACTTGTTTTTCTACGAAAAGGAATTTAAAAAATTCTGGTTTGCTACCGGAACGCCTACCTTTTTAGTCAAATTACTCAAACAAGAAGGCATTTTCGACCTGCATTTTCCGCCCATCAATTCTTCTGGATTTGAAAGTTTTGACCTGGATCGGCTCAAACCCATCGCCATCCTTTTTCAAACGGGTTACCTGACCATCCAAGAAAAAGATGAGGACGGGCTGATTCAGTTGGATTACCCCAACAAGGAAGTCCGAGACGCTATGCTGGAGATTCTCATTGAAGCTTTCGTAGGCGTAGATGCAGAACTCTCTACCTCATTGATCATTCGGATGCGCAATGCCTTCAGGGCCAATGATCTCGAACTGGTAATCCGCATCTTGCAAGGTGTGTTCAAAGGGCTACCCTATTTTTTGCATGAAAAATACCCGGAAAAATTCTTCCATGCCGCCATCCATTTGTTGTTTTCCTACCTCGGTATCCGCATTCAAAGTGAGGTCTGCATCAGCGACGGGCGGATCGACAGCTTGGTGGAAACCGATACCCGGGTGTACATCCTGGAGTATAAATTAGACGAAAGCGCCAAAGTCGCTTTAGAGCAGATTAAACACAAAAAATATTATCAGGCTTATTGGGAAAAAGGAAAAAAAGTGATCGGCCTTGGGGTGAATTTTTCGAGTGAGACCAGGAATATTGAGGAGTGGGTGGCAGAGGAATTGGGGTAAAAAAGAGAGGGCGTTTTCCAGGTTGCCGGGAAACGGCCTTTGGGGCAACTTCAAACCTATATGCGGTTCGCCTTTGAAGGGACTGGGGAGGGGTGTGATTCCCATTTGATGTAGATTTGCGTCAAAAACAGAGCATTAAAATGGAATCTACAATCAAAAAAAACAGCAGATGGTACCGTTACGATCACGGCAACGTTTAAGCCACAAGGCGATTTGCTGGATCAGGAAACGGCCCTTCAAATTGGATTACAGGAGGCTGGTAAAGCGATACCGTATTATAAAAGCTGAGTGTCGGGCATATAAAAATGATTTCCGAGACAAAATTATCGGTGCTTGCACGGCTCTTTATAACTTCAGAACAATCAAAAATAAGCCTTAATGCGCTGATAATCAATAATATATAATCTAAATAACTATTTTCGTTGTTATTTGAGCAGGGATCGGAATCCTGCTAATTTTTTTATCATATCAATAGACTCATCTGCGGGCAGTTCAAAAAAAGCCCCGTCGATGGACAAAACATAGGCCCATTTTAGCATTGGTTTTTTGGTTGAATGGGGTACAAATTATGGTAGATAAAACCCTAGATTTGTTGCCCAGTGATCACGTCCCGCGCAAACAGAATTTTTGGTTTCCAGTATTTGGAGGTGGAAATATTTTCAACGATGATGCCCCTGCTACAAGTGCTGTGTACACAGAATATTCCTTCTGGTGTATGCTCGACCACCATCGCAACGTGCTGTATATAGCCTTGGCGGCCAAAAAACACCAAATCGCCGGGTTGTACATCATCCAAGGCAATTTTCACACCCTGTGTAGATTGTGTGCGTGCACAGGAGGATACTTTTACCTTGAACTCATCTAGGATGAAGTTGGTAAAGCCCGAGCAGTCAAACCCTGTTTTGGTTGAGCGACCACCATGGCGGTATTGGAGTCCGGTGAAATTTTTGGCGTAACCGGTAACATAGGTACGGAATTGCATCATTTCCGCGTCGGCTGCACGACTTGCGGGCGGCCGGTTGTCACTTTTAAAGGCAGTGAGGGTAAGTGCTGCTGGGAAAACGAAAAAAACAAACAGGGAAGACTTAAAAGAACGGTAAATCCCTGTACTGGGTAATATTATTTCGGTCATGTTGCGACATTTACAACTCGTGGCACAGTTTTTGCCACGCTCAATTGAGTTCGTTGTTCGTGAAAAATCGGCTGATTGATTGAGCAAAAAGCGGGAGCTTGCGAAGAGCAGATTAAAAAACAAGGCAGGATTATTCGGGTGAATCCATCAAAAATGGGCTCCAATTACCAGCAAGCTCTTTGCAAAGGTAGAAACCCCGTATTAAAAACAAAACTTTTGGCAAAAAAAGTTGCATTGCCCTATTGTTTCAACACAAATAAATCAGCATCGCGTAAGAAGGGGAGTGCCGCTCTGTACTGAATCAGTGCGCTTGTATCGAGGTGGACAGTGAAGACACCTTCTTGTGCGGAAAGTTGAAAAATTTGTTCCCCTGAAAAATTTACCAGGGTGCTATCTCCTGCGTATTCCAGCCCGTTCCCATCGCTGCCGACAATATTAATTCCTGCCACAAATGATTGATTTTCAATAGCTCTTGCAGTAAGCAGGGCCCTCCAGTGCTGCGCCCTGCGGCTCGGCCAATTTGCAATATAGAGCAAAAGATCGTACGGTTCTTCCACTTGGTTTCTACTCCAAACCGGAAAACGCAGGTCGTAACATATGAGTGGCCGAATGCGAAACCCTTCCCATGTGACCACCAGCGATTTGTTGCCTGAAGTAAAAAAATCCTGCTCTCCGCCGAGTCCAAACAAATGCCTTTTATCGTAGCAATCATACCGGCCATCCGGGCGTACAAAAGCCAGGCGGTTGTAATAACAGCCGTTTTCCGCACAGATAAAACTGCCCACAACCGCTGCGCCAAGGTATTCTGCCGTTTTTATCAGCCATTCCATCGTAGGGCCTTCCATGGGCTCTGCCAGTTGCGCAACGTCCATGGAAAATCCGGTGGTAAACATTTCAGGCAGTACCACCAAATCGGTCGTGCCGACCAATCCGGCCAGCTTCCGTGTAAACTGATGCCTGTTGGCAGCAGCGTTTTGCCAGATTAAGGCAGATTGTACAAGCGTCAACCGCATGGTATAGAATTGAAAGTAAAAGTAACGGGTTACATTTGTGTGAAGATTGCACACAAACGTACGGACTTGACATACGATTTGCAAAGTGGCATTCTAAAGTTTCGTTTTTGAGCACTACTTTTGCACGGAGGTGTAGCGATCAAACACCAAAAAACCGTTGGAAGTGACCATATCTGACGGATAAAGCATACTTCAACCATGACGCTTCGCGAACTATTTGATTATCTGAGCGCCAACCCAGCCTTGGTGGCGGCCTATTTCCTGTTTTTTCCTGCTTTGGCATGGTTGTCAGGATACTTTGGAAAACAGGAAGGACACTTGAGTCCTTGGAAATATCTATACTCGGCCTTGGTGTATGGCGTTTGTATTCCGGGCATTTTTGCGGCGACCCTGGCTGTGTACCTTTTCCTTTTTGAGCGGGGCAGCAGCATATTCAACCTCAACTTGCTCACCCAGGTACTGCCGATTGTTTCGATGGTGGTCACATTGGTGGTCATAAAGCGGAATGTTTCATTTGCACTGATTCCCGGTTTTGGAAAATTATCTGATTTGCTGCTGGTTATTGTGTCTGTTTTCGTGTTGATGTATTTGTTGGACAGGATACATTTGATTGCGTGGGTTCGTTTACCGGTACAGTGGTTGATTCTGCTGGTGGTTGGATTTTTGATTCTGTTCCGGTACGGGCTTAAACGCATAATGTCATGAGCAGTAAAGTATTAAATCTTCTATTTTGTGGGGTTTTGTCATTTTTGTTGGCCAGTTGCAATGAGCCACACATAGAAACAAGGCAGGTGATTACCCAAGATGATGTGGCGATAGAAGTGGCCCGTGGTGTTGAAATATTGTATTCCGACAGTGCCGTGGTTCGTGTTCGGGTGTTGGGGCCTGTTTTACACAATTTTAGTGAAAGGGAAAATGCCCGCCAGGAGTTTCCAGAGGGCATTCGTATTGATTTTTTGGAAGCGGATTGCACTGTTCGCAGCACATTGACTGCCAAGAAAGCCGTTCGCCAACAGGACAAGGGATTGATTACCGTTCGCGACAGCGTCGTATGGTCCACCGCCAAACTGGAGAAACTAGAAACGGAGGAATTGGTTTGGGATGAAAAATCGGGCAAGGTTCGCACCGAAAAATTCGTGAAAGTAACCCAGCCCGGAGAAATTATTTACGGCTTTGGCCTTGAAGCGGATCAAGACTTTTCCTATTGGAAAATACTTGTTCCAAAAGGCAGAATTAAAGTGGAACAACTGAACGACTTAAAGCAATAACAGGTTAGAAATGCCCAATTTTACCGCGAATGACTGAAATTATTTCTAAAAAATGGCTTGGCTGGTCGTCAGCGCTGCGTATAGGCAGCCATACGTTTCCAGCAACATTGTTGCTCATGCTCATGGCAATTTTTGGGGCATTGGCATTGTTGCCGGCACTCTCGTTTGTATTTGGTACCGGTTGGGGCGCTCCCATGTTTGTAATAATCATTCTGTTTGGGATCCTACTGCTTTTCAAGCGATTGATTTTTAAAAACATCTACAGAAACATTCCCGGCGATGACGATGCTGCATTGCTGGAGTATCTGGTACATCAGAACGCCACAGGCACGCCCGGAGAAGAAGAAGTAGAGATGGAGTTATTGGAAAACGCCTTGCACCTCAAACAGGTGCGCGCGCATGATTGTATGGCTCCCCGCACTGAAATTGTGTACTTAGACGTGCAAGCTTCTGTAGGGGAGTTGCGCCAGCTATTTATCGAAAGTAGTCTCTCTCGAATTTTAGTGACCGATGGTGATATCGACAAAACCTTGGGTTACGTGCATGTGCAACAACTTTTTACGATGCCGCCAAATATTCGCAGCATTGTTATGCCCATCACGTTCGTGCCGGAAACCATCCAAGTAAATGATCTACTCAGTAAATTTATTAAAAACCGAACCAACATTGCCTGTGTCGTGGATGAATATGGCAGTGTTGCCGGGCTTGTTACCCTCGAAGATGCACTGGAACAATTGTTTGGTAAAATTGACGATGAACACGATCAGGAAGAATTTATCGAAGCCAAAATAAACCCGCGGGAGTACCTGTTCTCCGGCCGTTTGGATGTGGATTACCTGAATGAAAAATACCCAGATTTGGCCATCACCCCGGGAGATTACAACACGCTTTCAGGGTATATTGTGAAGTTGGCCCAAACAATTCCCGAACAGGGCGCCCGATTCGAAAAAGACGGTATAACTTTCGTGCTCGAGCTGGTGAGCGATCGAAAAATTGAGACCGTAAGGGTACTGTGGTAATCGCAATCATAGCAGCATTGGTTTTGATCGTTACAGACCGCCGTTTTATTTGAGCGGTGGAATCAATCAGGCTATGGGCCATAATTTCTCCCTGCTCAACCCTTATTTTTTCAAGGAATACTTGTAGGTTTGCCCGTCAAATCAGGCTCAACGATGTCAAAAAAGAAACATATCCGCCCACAAACTACACCCCTGCATAAAAAAAACACGACCCAAGCAGAAAAGGCTGGTTTAGAGACACTTCGCCTCGATAGAACTGCAATGCTGGTGGGTTTGATTGCGGCAGTGCTTGGTTTTTTGTTGTATGTCAACACCTTTGGCCACTACTATACCCTCGATGATTTTTCTTCCATCAAAGACAACTGGGTTGTGAAAGGTGGGCTGAAAAACATCGGTATTATTTTCAGCACGGAGTATCGCTATGGCACTTGGAATAGCCCTGGGTCGCTGTATCGGCCCATTCCCCTCCTGATGTTTGCACTGGAGTGGCAATTGTCTCCCGACAAACCATTCATTGCCCACCTGATGAACGTGGCCCTCTATGCCACCACCGGTTGGGCGTTGTGGATCACCTGGCGCCGTATTTTGGTCCACTATCCGCCTGTTATTGTCGCGATGACCGTTTTGTTTTTTATGGCGCACCCTATACATACTGAGGTTGTGTGCAACATCAAAAGTCGCGACGAAATCATGTCATTGCTTTTTGGCACGCTGGCCATGTATGCCATTTGGCGCCATTTGGAGCATAAAAGTGTTGGCTGGATGGCTGCAGCAATGCTTTCTTATGGTATTGCCATGTTTTCAAAAGAAGGCGCCATCATGTTTGTCTTTCTTTTTCCGTTGACGATGTGGTATTTCACCAACAAGTCAGTGGGGGAGACCTTGCGCACAGCAGGTTTGATGGCCATTCCCGCGGCAATTTTTCTGCTTGTACGGCAGAGCGTGCTGGGTGCACAACAGCAGCACGAAATTTATTCTATTCTCGACAATTTCATGGTTGGAGCGAGTAATTCGGCAGAGCGCCTTGCATCGGCATTCATGATGTGCGGCAAATACTTGTGGGTACTCATCATGCCCCAACCACTGGTGTGTGATATGGGCTATCCGCAGGTCACTGTTGTTGGTTTCAACGACTGGCGGGCGCTATTAGGCTTTTTTGTGTACGTTGGAATGGGTGTATGGGCCCTGTTGAATATGGGCAAAAAACATATACTCTCTTTCGCCATTCTGTTCTACCTGATTTGTTTTTCCCTGTTCAGCAACGTAATTTTCCTCATTGGTACCTCTTATGGCGAACGGTTGCAGTACATGCCTTCCTTTGGTTTTGCGCTCGCGCTCGCGTGGGGGATAGCCAAGTTGTTCAAAATAGAAGATTTGAAGGAGGTCTGGAATCCCAATGGAAAAGGCGTCGCACTTTGGTCGATTGCTGGTATCATCATCGCCTTATATGGCATCAAAACGATTACACGCAACCCTGACTGGGCGAACAGCGGCACCTTATACGCAGCAGATTTGTCGAATTCGCCCAATTGTGCTAAATTGAACTACCACAATGCCTTAGAGGTGGCACGGATCGCTATGGATGAAAAAACTGGTGCAGTAACCGATCGCGCAGGTCTCGAAAAAGCACTGGAATGTTATACCAAGTGTATCAAACTCTACCCGGAATACCACGATGCTTACGGTGGCCGTGGCATTGCCTACTTCCGGCTCGGCCAGTACGACAAGGCTTTTGATGATTATCAGATTTCCATCAAATACCGCCCCAACAATGCGCCCGTACTTTCCAATATGGGGTATATCTACTTTATGCGCAATCAATTGGACAAGGCGGAAGAGGTGTACAAAGAGTCTGTCAAATACGACCCGCGCTTTGTGGATGCCCGTAGAAATCTTGGGGCAGTATTGGCCATGAAAAAGAAGTTTACGGAGGCCATAGAGCAATGGCAGGAGGGCCTGAAATATGATCCCAACAATGCAACCTTGCTTTTTTATATCGGCTCGGCTTATCGCGACATGGGGCAGCCGGAAAAGGGCGTGTCTTGGCTTGAAAAGGCCTATGCCATCGACCCGACCTTAAAAAAGTAAGTTTTGGAGGGATTCGTCTTGGCGCAGCACCATTATCCAAACCGGTAATCGTATAGCTGATTGTCTGGCACGCTGTCTGGCCCAAAAACGTTTTTGTCTCAGACGCGACCACGCTAACCAGTTACAAAAAAAGTTCGCATCCGCACATTCATCCAATTACCACTTTGACCGAACATACAAGCTCTGACAACCAAAGCAAGCCCATTGTTTTTTCCATCATCACCGTGGTGTTCAACGGTGATGCACTGTTGCCCGGCACCATGGAAAGTGTGCGGCAACAAACATATCCCCACCTGGAATACTGGGTAATCGATGGCGGGTCAACGGACAATTCCGTATCAATTATCAAGGATTTTGCGACAAAAATGCCCTATTTGCGCTGGATATCCGAAAAAGATTCGGGTATCTATGATGCGATGAACAAAGGGTTGCGCATGGCAACCGGTGATTTTATTCAGTTTCTAAACTGCGGTGATCACCTCCATACGCCCGATACCCTTCAACAATTGGCAGCCATGGTGACGCCACAAACAGGTGTACTCTTTGGTGAAACCCTCTTGGTGGACAATACCCGACACCCTGCCGGGCTTATGAGTGAATTGAGCACACGTACACTACCACAACAACTGGACTGGCGAGACTATACGGGGGGGATGCTCGTGGTACACCAATCTTTTATTCCACGACGTAGCCTGGCCCCCAATTACATCGCACACAACCTCTGCGCCGATTATGATTGGTGTATCAAAATACTCAAGGCCAGTCGTGAAAATATCAATGCCGGACGCATCATCACCGATTACCTCATGTACGGCCAATCCAAACAAAAACACCGGCAGAGCCTACAGGATCGTTTTGCCGTTATGCGTGACCACTTTGGCTTTTTTCAGACATTGGTTGCCCATGTTTGGATTGTTATCCGAGCGATCAGACACCAATTGTACAGAATAAGTCAAACTACATATTGATTTTTTGCAACTGGTTAGGTGGCACGCTGTCTGGCCCAAAAAGGCCCATCTTCCGCGATACTTCGCATGTTTTTTGACCGTAGCGCTGCTACGGCCTGGAAAAATCTGCTTCGTCTGGCAAAAAATGGCCACTTTTTTGTTTCAGACGCGACCACGCTAACCAGTTGCGATTTTTTATGGGTAACGCGACTAAAAAAATCCCAAAAAAGGGGAATAATAATTTTAATTTCACCCCAATTTTTACGTAATCACTGATATTTTTAAGCAATTAAATGCTGAATAAAGCGTGTTATTCGATTGGAATGACGTAATTTCTTGATGTAGACGCTGATAAAGTGCTTTTTACGATAAAAATGGTTGTAAAATTTCGATGGTCAAATGCACATTGCTTTGGCTGCATATAGCGACAAGTATCACATTACAAAAAGGTAACTGGTTAGCGTGCCACCTAACCAGTTACACAAAAAGACTCATTGCCATGCGAACCTATATATTACAACTTTTATTACTTTGTTCGGCAAGTTTATTGGGCCAAAATGCCACCATTCAGGGAAAAGTTACCGACGCGCTCCAGGGCGAAACACTCCTTGGCGTCACTGTGAAAATTGCTGAACGCGGCACCACTTCCAACCAAGAGGGCCTGTACTCCATCGTTGTTCCACCCGGACAATACAACATCAGTTTCACGTTGGTTGGGTATGAAACCCAATCTCAGACCGTCACGGTCGTCTCCGGGGAAACACGTGAACTCAACATTCGACTCCTCGACGGCACCAATTTACTCCAAACAGCGACGGTAACAGCCGGAAAATTCGAAAAACCACTCGGAGAAGTCACGGTTTCACTGGATGTATTAAAACCAAAACTGCTCGAGAGTACCAATGCCACGTCTGTGGATGACGTGCTGGTAAAAGTTCCGGGTGTCAACATTGTTGATGGACAGGCGAGTATCCGCGGGGGAGCTGGCTTTTCGTATGGCGCTGGTACCCGGGTGTTGATCTTGGTGGATGATATACCTGCCCTTCAACCCGATGCGGGTCTCCCCAACTGGGATGATTTTCCCGTTGAAAATGTGGCCCAAATAGAAGTGCTGAAGGGCGCTGCATCAGCCTTGTACGGATCTTCGGCCATGAACGGAATCATCAACATACGCACTGGGTTTGCCAAGGACAAACCTGAGACGGCTGTTTCCGTTTTTGGCAAGGTGTGGGGTGATCCAGCCGATGAAAATAAAAAATGGTGGGGGCATGACACCTCTACCTTGGCATTGCCGGTGGAAACAGGTTTCAGTATCTGTCACCGCCAGAAATTCAACAAACTTGATCTCGTATTGGGCGCTTATGGGCTTTACCGAGACAGTTATAACCGAGATACCTACAGCCGCTATGGCCGGGTAACCCCCAATTTTCGATACCGCGTGAACGATCGGCTGACCCTAGGTCTCAACGCCAATATTAACGTCGGCCGAAGCGGAAGTTTCTTTATCTGGGGCAATGACTCTACCCTCGCATATCAATCTGGTGAAGGCTCCCAATCGTTTACCAAGGGACGATTGCGGTTTAACATTGATCCTTCCCTCCAATATTATGACAAAAATGGCAATCGGCATAAAATCCTGAGCCGCTACTATTATATCCACAACAACAATTCCGGCAACCAAAGCAACGATAGCCGCCTCTATTACGGGGAGTACCAGTTTCAGCGATCCATGGAGCGCATCGGTCTCGTAACCACCGCCGGTGTCGTAGGGATGTACAACACCGTAGATGCCGAAATATACAGCGATGCCCAATTTAGGTCACGCAACCTGGCCGCCTATGCACAAGCAGATTACAAAATCTTTGACAGGCTCAATCTTTCTGCAGGGTTGCGCTATGAACACAACGCCCAGCACAGTCCCGACACCGTTTGGGTTGATCGTCCTACCCATGTTTTCGGAATCATTCCGAATGGAACGGTGGTGGAAGGCAAACCTGTTTTCCGGTTTGGGGCCAATTATCGGGCGGCAGCAGCCACCTATTTCCGGGCTTCGTGGGGACAAGGATATCGGTACCCCACCATCGCGGAAAAGTTTATCAATACTAATTTTGGCGTCGGCAACAATGTCGTACCCAATCCGTCGCTGTTTTCAGAAACGGGATGGACGGCCGAATTGGGTCTCAAACAGGGTTTTAAACTGGGCAATTGGAAAGGATTTGTGGATGTAACGGGCTTCGTTTCGGAGTACCAAAACATGATGGAGTTTGTGCTAGACACCATTATTTTTAGCTTTGGTCCGCAAGGAATTCAAGGAAAAACACGTTTTCGGTCCGAAAATTCGGGGGATACCCGCATTACCGGCTATGAAATTTCACTGTTGGGCCAAGGCAGTATTGGTGCCGGAACGCTTTCGGTGCTCGCAGGTTTTACCAGCATCACCCCCCGGTACAAGGTTTTTGATTCAAAAATTCCCGATTTGAACTATGGCTCTTCCGATACCAACAACGTGTTGAAATACAGATTCAACCAGACGATAAAATTTGACGCTGAATACAGTATCAAACGCTTTTCAATTGGCTTGTCAGTCCAGTATTACAGTTTCATGATGGCCATCGACGAATTGTTCGAGGGTAAAATAAAAGGGGTTATTTTGCCCCAAGCCCTGGCGCCGAAAGAATTTGTTGCAGTACGAAAATTTAGGGAAGAGCACCGAAATGGAACAACCATTGTTGATCTTCGGGCTGCGTTTTCAATTAATAAGAGCATGAAAATCAGCGTTTTGTGCGGAAATTTATTCAATACTGAATACTCCATTCGGCCGGCATTGCTTGATGCGCCACGCAATTACACCCTTCGACTCGACTATAAAATATGATCAATAATTTCTGGCTGTTCGTGTTGCTGTGCCTTGTTGTCGCATGCAACCCTACAACGCCGCAAGAAGAATCGGGCAATACCGGACTAACATTTGAATTTAGCAAACAGCCACCGCCAATCAGTGCTGCTGAAAAAGATCATTGGTGCCGGTTTGGTTTTGAATCCGCTGCTGTAATTGGAGCCGATCCGATTAACTCCAATCGCCGTTTGTTTACCCTCAGTGAGGGGCCTCACAAAGTGACCGTTGATTATGGTAATATTGTGGCATCATTTGTCTTGAAAAAATCTGGCAATAAAGTGAAGATTTTTACCAGTGACAACAACCCCGAATGCCTGTCAAACAAATCAAATTTTTCCATCGAAAGCACTGGAACGGCATTTCACTACAACAACAACAAACACATTGACTTTGAAGTGCAGCTTGTCCCAATGGCCAATGGCATCCAAGTGGCGTTGGAAATGGCGCCTGGAGCAGGCTATGGAATCATTGTCCGAAGATGAACTTATAAGATAACGATAAAAACCAATTTTATGCTCAAAGTACTGACCCTGTTCACCATTTTAACCACCGCTTTTGCCTGTAACAACCTGAATTCTCACGCTTCAGCCGACCAAAACAGCCAAACAACCATTTCTCAGACAACGGGACCTGATGCGACCGATTTGCTCAAAACTTTGCAAGGCCGTTGGCAAAGTGCGCAAGACGCAACCTATACGCTAGAAATTTCAGATACCAAAATGCGCCATTTCAACAACGGAAAACTTACCCTTGAAACGGATATTGAAATGGACGGCTCCTGCTCCACTTCCCCTTGCGCCATGGACAGCACAGACCTGTCTGATGGTTGGTGCTTCATAGAAAAAGGGAAAGAAGACGTGCAGTGCAACATCATTATTACCTGCGACAAAGAATTTCTGAAATACAAAGCCATTGGCGCCGCGAACGGGTTGCTGGTGTTTAAAAAACTGTAATACCTTTGTGCCCTGTGGGCGGTATCGGAAACAGATATGATTGGTTGGCCTTTTTTTCAATTGCAAACGACTGAACGTGATTCCGTTTTCTCAGAGCTTCATTTTTTCAAACCTATTTCATGTTTACAATCAATATTTATCTTCGTTTCGCCCTGATCGTGGCCGGTATATTGGGTGGTATTGCCCTCTGGTTGGCCTTCGGTTTTTGGTATGGCTTTCCCTTTCTGTTGACCGGTATTGTCTTACTTGCAGGGTACATCATGCTGGGTACCATACTCTCCACCAACCAATTCCTCAGTCAGCAGCGACTGGAAGAGGCTGAGGCCCGACTCAAACTGACGTTTTTCCCAAAATTCTTGCTGGTAGGGTACAAGGGTGTTTACTACATGACCCTCGGCGCTGTTGCTATGCAAAAACGCGATTTCAACACTGCTGAAATCTGGATAAAAAAATCGTTGGACTCAGGACTTCCAACCGACAACGAGCGCGCAGCGGCAAAACTGCAACTGGTTATGATTTCAGCTGGTAAAAACAACATCAAAGCCGCTCAAAATCACTTCGCAGAATTAAAAAAACTGACGGTTACGGAGCCAATGCTGAAGGAGCAAATCAAAGAGGTGGACAAACAATTAAAGCAGGCAGGCCAAACGATGAATCCCTCTATGATGGCCATGATGGGCGGAAAAGGTTTTAGACCAGGCAGTAAACGCAGGCAACCAAAAATGCGCTAGTGCCCGCGTCCAGTCAATGGCTCATGAATTGGGGAGGCGAATTTTCCCTTCATCAAGGCGTGAGGAGGGCTCAATACGGGATATTGTAACCGACGAACAACGCAGCGGAAGGGAAAATTGGA
>CAIZLM010000192.1 GCA_903933805.1 uncultured Bacteroidota bacterium
GGCCTTTTTTTTGTCTCTGAGGCGACCACGCTAACCAGTTACCTTTTACAAAAATTGCGCAACTGGCAGCATTACTGCCGTCATGCTGGAAACCCCTGGCATAAAATGGGTTACGTGGTGCAATGGTTATAGGTGCCGTAAGGCCCCGGGGTTGGTGGGCGTCTTACGCTACGCCACGCGTTTTGCTACGCCACGTTTTGCTTCGCAAAATCCGAAATTCGCGGAAATCTCTCCCACCACAAACGAAGCCTTACAGTACACAAAAGCGGTAAAAAACCGGAATTTCACGTGATTTTACCCTCGAAAAAAATAATTTAAAAATAATTTCAAAAAAGTGATAACAAAAACACAAAACAGACGACTATATAGTATAAAGTGCCTCCCCCAAAAATTGGACAAATAATTAAGGGGAATTGCGAACCGGGTTGTCGGAGTTAAAAAAAATTGGAGACGCGAGTCAGGATGTGCGAATGGGCTGGGCAAAGTGCTGGCAAAGAACCAGGTGTTGATGGAGGGCGAGATCATGTGGCCTGCCTTTGTGAAGCACGGCAACGGGCGCGACTGGTGGATCATGGGCATGCAAAGGGCAGACACAAAACATTATCTTTATCTGCTTTCGCCACAGGGTCTGACAGGTCC
Organism: uncultured Bacteroidota bacterium; assembly: GCA_903933805.1. Taxonomy (GTDB): domain Bacteria; phylum Bacteroidota; class Bacteroidia; order Chitinophagales; family Saprospiraceae; genus M3007. The sequence continues at coordinate 640 of CAIZLM010000192.1, forward strand.
CTACATCCAGGACATAGGCCCGCCGTTCGTCCTGACAGAATATGAAAGCGAAAGCCTCTTTTCGGAAAATGGGGAACTGTTTTTGCGGCATGATTCAAAAACTGCCTTGCGCCTTTACGATTTCGACCGCTGCTCGGGCGAGTTGAGCAACCTGCGCATCGTACCGTTTCAAGAACCCTTGCATTCTTTTTATGCAGCCTTTTTTTGCGCCGAAAGGATCTTTGCCCAATCCCACCACCCCGATGAGTGGTGGCCTTGGGGTATCAACGAGTACCCTGGCACGCCAGGGTATGGCAACGCCTGGCTACGCTTCGAAGACGGGGTGCGCTCGGTACAACCCGCTGATCTGAACATGAACTTCGAGGCCGCCGTGGCAGTTGCCGCCGACACCCTCGGCAACCTGCTGTTCTACTCTAATGGCTGCGAGATACACGGCGCCGACGACCAACTGCTCGTCTGAGACAAAAAAGTGGCCGTTTTTTGCCAGACGAAAAAATCCCCCAACATGCGCTTAGCCCAAAGAGGTTGTAATATTGCGCTCTTGCCTATATTGCGACAGATTACAACGTATTGTTCGTACATTTGACAACCTTGTCTCCGCTCAATAACCTACACAACCTTCACCTTCTACCATGCGCGTACTTGTTTTTGGGAAACAGTTCAAAGAGAAAGACCAAGTGTTTGTGCAGGAATTGCTCGACGGTTTGGTAGCAGAAAGCATTGATATCAGCATCTACACGCCGTATTTATCCGATATTAACCAGCGAGTGCGGATTCCGGCGGGCGTCGACACCTTTGATAGCCATGCAGAATTCCTGCTTCAACGCATTGATTTTCTGATTGTTTTGGGGGGTGACGGCACCATGCTTGCCGCAGTAACCCTGGTGCGCGATGCCGGCGTGCCCATGTTGGGCATCAACTTGGGCAGAATGGGCTTCCTGGCCACCATCGATAAAACCTTCGTACGGGATGCCATCCGAAAACTGGTATCCAACCAGTTCCTAATCGTGGAGCGCAGTATGATTTATCTTGAAAGCAACCCACCGCTTTTTGGCGAGATGCCCTTTGCTCTCAACGATTGTACGCTCCTAAAACGCGATACATCCTCCATGATCACCATTCACACCTACATCAATGGTGATTACCTGAACTCTTATTGGGCTGATGGCATCATCATTTCTACACCAACAGGTAGTACAGGATACTCACTTAGCTGCGGCGGACCAGTGATTTTTCCAGACTCACGCAACTTCGTTATCACACCCGTTGCGCCCCACAACCTCAACGTGCGCCCCATCGTTATTTGCGACGCCTCCGTTGTGTCTTTTGAGATTGAAGGGCGTGCCGAAAATTTTATTTGTACCCTCGACTCACGCTTTGAATTGATTGGAACCCACCACCAAATAGCCATTCGAAAAAATAATTTTTCGACGAAACTGGTTCAATTACAAGACATTACTTTCCTGAATACCATACGGGAAAAACTGGGCTGGGGAGAAGATATTCGAAATTAATACCCCCAAACTACCACAGGTGTTACCGAGTTAGGAGCTTCCCCCATTTCCACC
>CAIZLM010000193.1 GCA_903933805.1 uncultured Bacteroidota bacterium
AAGCGGTTGGTCGTGCCAAAATTGGGCTGTACAAATTCGTACTCCAGTTGGACATTTTCAGTGTTTTGGATGGCAGTCACTTGTACTCGAACACCCGGTGAAATTTCTCCCATCCATAAATTCACCTGATTGAGCAAACTTCTGTTGGCTATTTTTTGAGCAGTCACTGGATCTTGTATGAAAGACTTGGGGTGGATAAGATTGTCAAGCTTCACTTCAGTCCCACCATAAACTTCCAAAAAATGCGCAGCATACTGCCCAAAACTGCCCAACTTACGCCTGGTAACTACGTCCGAATACGACTTTTTGTGAATGGACGTCGGCTCTTGCCGATTGGCATTTAAGTATTGAAAAGAAATTTCATGCCACAGTGATTGGTCAAAAAACTGACTGTCCAAATTAAGTGCTGAAGATGGCGGGAAAAGGTCTGCCTCAGGTTTGAAGTCAAACAGAAACTGTTGTGCCTGCCCATCAGAAAACGCTACATAAATGCCCAGGCTTTGCTCCTTGGCATATTGATACAATGCATCCCGGGAACTTCCAATCTCCACCAAATAGCCATTTAAACGCAAACCTTTTTTTAAGTTAGATTGCTGCAACAAGAGCAATGTTTGGATAAACGATGACTTGCCCATGCCATTTAACCCCAGCAGTACGTTGAGGTTGCGTAAAGCAAATCGCTTCTTTTTAATGGACTTGTAATTCTTTATTTCAAGCGTTTGAATCATTTTCCAAATGTTGATTGATGAGTTCCTGTACTTTAGAAAAGCGATAATTCACCCGGTTACGGTCACCCGTGGCACTGCTCACCGCCCAGAAAAAACGATTGTCTTCGTCTTGGTAAAGCAATCTGGTAAAATCCCGCACAAAGGTCGCTCGCTGCTTACCGAGTTTTGTCCGATCATCGTCGCCCAATTTTGAAAACAATACCGAAAAAACTTCGAATAGCGCCTTATTCATGGGTTTGCGTCGTTCGTTGTTAACGGGGATTTTTCGAAAGGCATTTTCTCCAAAAATTTCTTGGTTTAAAACCATGGACGCAGCAAAATCTGATTTTATTTTTTCCAATTCTACGTCACTCATACGCACGGTGCTTGCCATGGCTTTGCTCATGAACGTGTCCAGATCCGGCTGATACTTGTCGTAAGGGAATACATAAAACGCCAAAAACCGGTTCGCAAAATCGCGGTCGAGCATCCGATGTGATTTAATAGAATACGTCGTAGCGGCTCTAAATTCTTCCATTTCTGCCAACTCGGCAATGAATTTTGATGGTGTGCCCTGAAAAAGCGCATGGCGGATTTCCTGCGGCTCCAATTTCAATCCGCCCGTATTGATGCGCTTGAAAATATTGAACTTCACATCGGCAGGTGTACCCGGATTAATTAGATACACCACAACCGGTGTTTCTTCTATCAATCTTTGCAAACTCAAATCGAGCTGATCGTAAGTTTTTCCATCGAGGCCAGTCAAAAATTCCATGCCTGTCAGCCGCAATGGATTCGCTTTGTCGAGCACAAAATGACGGATGCTGCTCAAACGCTGCAATCCATCCACCACAAGCCATTTATTGTCGTCTGACCCATCAAAGTAAAAGGCCGGCAGGGGGAAACGGATCAAAATAGACTCGATCAACTGGCTTTTCTTCACGTCATCCCACAAATTCGGGTTGCGTTGAAAATAGGTAGTCGTATCCATTTCTATGGCGGACTGAGCCATTCGTTTGATCAAAATATCGAGCGAAGGCGTGCTGGTCTTGATATTAATATAGGCCGGATTGAATGGCTTTTCCAGCAAAACAGCCTCAAAGACATTTTCCGGCGCCGTTTCTTCCGCCTCCACTTCTAAGGGGGCAGCACCGGAGTTTTCTGGTATATCGTCTTGAAAAACAAACTGATTTTCCATGTTTTCTTTAAAATTGGA
>CAIZLM010000194.1 GCA_903933805.1 uncultured Bacteroidota bacterium
GTGGACGCCATCGTACACGTCGTACGTTGCTTCGACGACGACAATGTTGTACACGTCGATGGAAAAATAGATCCCGTCAGCGACAAAGAAATCATTGACCTAGAACTGGGTTTGAAAGACCTCGATACCGTTGAAAAACGGATGGATAAAGTCTCAAGGGCCGCCAGAATGGGCAGTAAAGACGATATCAAGGCACTGGAAACGCTCAACCAAGTAAAAGCACACCTCGAAAGTGGCCGTGTGGTGCGGGAACTACTGGCTGGCATGGACGAAGACGCCCGCACCTTGGTGACCCGCGACTTGGCCCTGCTAACCGCTAAACCAGTACTCTACGTTTGCAACGTGGACGAAGCAGCCATTGAAAAAGGCAACCACCACACAGAGAAATTCCGAAAATCCGTTGCCGCAGAGGGCGCTGAAGTCATCATGATCTGCGCCGGCATTGAAGCGCAAATCGCTGAAATGGAAACGATGGAAGAACGGGTTGAATACCTTGAAATGATGGGACTCACCGAACCAGGCGTCAATAGACTCATTCAATCTGCCTATAAATTGCTGAATTTGATCACCTATTTCACCGCAGGTGTGAAAGAAGTGCGCGCATGGACCGTTCGGCGTGGTGCAAAAGCACCGGAGGCAGCCGGCGTCATCCACTCTGATTTCGAAAAAGGATTTATCCGCGCAGAGGTGATAAAATACTTGGATTTTGTGACCCTCGGCTCCGAAGCAAAAGTAAAAGAGGCCGGAAAAATGTCTGTCGAAGGAAAAGAATATGTCGTGACAGATGGCGACTTGATGCACTTCCGTTTTAACGTATAAACAGTATTTAACCAGCCGATAAACAACCATACGTCGTCGGAAATTTTGTAGTGATTCTTTTTTTTCGTATATTTATCGCCAGATGTTTATAGGAATGAAACGAATAGCCTTCATTTTTTTTGCACATTTTTGGGCGGTTTCACTGTTTGCGCAAGGTGAGCCCGTTGCAACCACCATGGTTTCTTCGAACTTGAAAATCGCCTACAACGGTTCTATTGTCTATCCCGGCCTTCGCTGCGGATTAGAATTTCCGATCAGGCAAACCGACCTGAAGGCAATTTTGAAAAACAATGCTTGGAAAAACGTTTCAAAAAAACGCTACGCAACACTTGAATTGGGGTATTACCACCACCCCAGTTTTCACGACAATGTGTTCTTGTTGCTGGGCTGGCAGACGCGGAAGCAACGCCCCAAAGGTTTTTTTACAGAATTTGCCTCCGCATTGGGTTACAGCCGTACTTTTTTAGGCGGTGAAACTTATCTTGTTGACAACAATACCGGCAATATTGGTCGGGTACACCAAGCCGGATACAACTATGCCGTTCTTGCATTGGGAGGAGGCTTGGGCTATGCCTTCCGACACAAGTCCGCACTCTATCTTCGAACAAGCCTGCTCACGATGTTCCCCAGCATCAACATCATTTACCCACGACCGACGGTTGACTTAGGCGTCGTGTGGCAACCCAAGCATTTTTTAACCACTAGGCTGAAGGTAGTTTCAAAATTAAAAACCAGGAAACCATGAAACAGCACCTCATCACCCTCGCTTTTTTCTTTTTTTGGTATGGTTGCCAAAAAGAGGAAATTACCATCGGCCTTCATGCAGACGATACTTTCTACCTGAAACGCGCCGATGCTTCCATGCGGGTGTTGGTGCGCGGAAATACCGCCAGTAAAGTTTTTATGGTAATCGTACACGGTGGCCCCGGATCCAGCAGTTACATGTACCAAACGCCGGGAATGACCGATATCGTGGAAAAAGAAATGGCCGTGGTGTACTACGACCAACGCAATGCAGGCGCTTCTCAAGGAAATACCAGTGCCGGCGACTTCCGGTTGGACGAATATGGCAATGACCTGTACGCCGTATTAAAGTTGCTGCAACATCGGTATGGAGATGATGTTAAATTTTTTGTGCTATCAAAAAGTTTTGGCGGTATGGTCGCTTCTTCCTTTATGACGAAAGACAACAACCAAACTATGGTCAAAGGTTGGCTTTTTGTCGATGCCTCCCACAACTACCAACTCAACGATAGTCTGACACACGAAATGCTGCTGCGGGTGGGAAATGAACACCTTGCCAACAACCACCATGCTGAAAAATGGAAACCAATCGTCGAATACTGCTTAAAAAATCCACCAGGGCCCTTCAACAGCCACCAGTCTCTGCTGCTCAACCAATATGGCTGGGAAGCACAAAAAATCATCGAGGGACTTGAGCAAAACGATAACAACGTTTTACACGATGCTATTTTTTGCGAAAACATGCCCATTACCAGCTACCTGTTGGGCCGTACGAATGCAGCGGACAGGCGTTTCAACCACAGCCTCAACAACATCAAATTCTCTCATACCTTAAAAAAAGTAACCATCCCTGTTTTGGTGTGTTACGGGAAATTGGACTTTGTTTGCCCACAAGGTTTGGGCGATGATTTCCTTGCCCATATCGGGTCTTCCGACACACATAAAATTATTTTTGAGCGCAGTGCCCACCGTTTTGAAGAGCAAGAAGCGTATTACCGCGCTTTTGTACAGTTTGTTTCTGACCATTTGTAACTTCCAGAACTCCAATGCTGATTGGTTTCTGAGAAGTTGCTACTTTCGCCACACACCACGTTGCTGTTGAAAAAAGAAGTTAAAATATACCCGCGCATCATTGAGCGCATCGAGGAATGGCCGATTTACCTGCTCAGCAAAGATCGCCCGGATTTTGTCCGACATATTGATGAACATACCTTCAAACGGATCGTCGGGAGGCACCGCAAAGATTTGTCTGATATGCTGGTAAAAACCATTTACCAAGAGCGTATTCGAATCAAGGAATCTCCCTGGAAAGTAGATCCACCCAATGAACGAACCTTCTGGAATCGAATCAGCAAAAAACTGATCAAAAAATCGCTTGACCGCGACGACGCCGAATCCAAAGCTGTTAGTGAGGAAATTCTGCGGAAAATCATCCACCGGTACTCCGAGGAAATCGTCGGAACTTTCCAAATTCCGACCTTCCGCTTTGCGCAAAGTTTTCTGACAGCTTTCTTTAACCGCTTGTTCAACGCAGCCGTCGGGAAAAGTCTCCGCGCCATATTCCGCGGCAGAAGGCATCTCTATGAGCGACTGAATGTGGTGGGCGACGTAGATGCCATCCGGGAACTGTTCAACCACGGTACCGTGGTGATGCTCCCTACGCACAGCAGCAACCTCGATTCTATTCTGGTCGGTTATGCCATGGACCAAATCATGGGCCTTCCGTCTTTCTCTTACGGTGCAGGCCTGAATTTATACAATTTCGGCCCGGCTGCTTACTACATGAACCGGTTGGGTGCCTACCGCGTCGATCGGAGAAAAAAGAACCCCATCTACCTCGAAACACTCAAAACAATGAGTCGGTTGAGCATCCAAAGAGGGGTCAATAGCCTGTTTTTTCCGGGGGGGACCCGCTCAAGATCAGGTGAAATTGAAAGCTCCGTCAAATTGGGGCTTCTTGGAACCGCCGTGGAAGCGCAACGCTCCATGGCCCAAGAAAATACCGGTAAAAAGGTGTTCATGGTGCCCATGGTGATTTGCTATAATTCAGTCCTAGAAGCGCCTTTCCTCATCGAACAACACTTGAAATTTACCGGAAAGGAAAACTATATCCGCCTGAAAGATGAAGGAACCAGTGTGCGGGCTTGGCTGCGCTTTGTTTGGCGCTTCCTCTCCACCACCAGCGATATCACCCTCAGCATCGGTAAACCAATGGACGTGTTGGGCAATTTCGTGGATGCACAGGGCCGTAGCTTCGACCAACACCAGAACGAACTGGATATCCGTGAATACTTTATTGCCCGCAATGAAGTCAACGAAGACCGACAGCGCGAAGAAGAATACACAAAAATCCTGGCCGCTCGCATTGAAGAACGATATCTCGCAGAAAATGTGGTGCTCAGTAGCCACCTGGTGGCGTACGCTGTCTTTGAAATGCTGCGCCATGAAAACCCAAAATTGGATATTTTTGGTATCCTTCGTTTGCCCCAAGACGAATACGTCTTCCCCAAAAAAGCCATCAAAGAAATTATTGAACAACTCCAAAGTCGGCTATTCATCTTGGAAAAACAGGGCAAAATTCGACTGGCCCCAGAAATTAGGTTCGATTCTCCTGCCGTTCTGAAAAATGGCGTCGAAAACCTCGGTATCTTCCACACCGAAAAACCGCTGATCTTTAACAAAGACGGTCATGTTGTCTCCACCAATTTCCGAGTCTTATACTTTTACCACAACAGACTCCAACACTATCAACTCGACAAGTTCGTACAGTGGAACTTGGAAGAAATTGAGGTGCTGAAAATTGACTAATGTTGCCAAACATTCAAAACCCCCTTTCCCATGAAATACGCAAACCTACACCTCGATTTTTCAGAAGGCATTGCCACCATTACCATCAGCCGCGAAAAAGCGCTCAACGCCCTCAATGGCCAAACCATGGCTGAACTAAACGATTTTTTCGGCACGGTAGGTCCTGAAATGGCCGACCTGAAAGGGGTTGTCATCACCGGCGCCGGGGAAAAAGCATTCGTCGCAGGCGCCGACATCACTGAATTTCAGGGGCTGACGCCATTGCAAGGCAAAGAGCTCGCCCAACGAGGACAAGATGTTTTTTTTCTCATCGAGCACTTCAAAAAACCAGTCGTGGCCGCAGTCAACGGTTTTGCCCTCGGCGGCGGCTGTGAACTGGCCATGGCCTGCCACCTCCGAATAGCCGGAGAAAAAGCCCGATTTGGACAACCTGAAGTAAACCTCGGCCTGCTCCCCGGTTATGGCGGTACCCAACGGTTGATTCAATACGTGGGAAAAACCAAAGCAATGGAACTGCTGATGACCGCTGATATGATCGGCGCAGAAGAGGCCCTCCGGCTCGGACTGGTAAACTATGTGGTCGCTGCCGGCGAAGAAGTGGCAAAAGCCAGAGAAATAATTGAAAAAATTGCCACCAAAGCACCCATTGCCATCGCCAAAGTCATTAAATCAGTCAATGCTTATTTTGCCGAAGACACCGATGGTTTTATCGAAGAAGTAAATGCCTTTGGTGAGTGTTGTGCCACCGCAGATTTTCGTGAAGGGGCGGCAGCGTTCGTGGAAAAACGAAAGGCTGTGTTTCAGGGAAAATAGAAACAGCCGCGACCCTTATCCGAATACTAAAACAAGGTCCCCTCTCTCCTTGGGGGTATGGCCCCTATGTGGCGGTATGCCTTGTCTGTAGCGGTACGCCCCCGGGGAGTACGCTGTATAAAGCCTTCCATGATCAAAAATGGCTCGTGTACCTCTTCAATGGTGCCAGGCTCTTCTCCGACCGCTGTGGCAATGGTGGTCAATCCTACCGGCCCACCCTTGAATTTGTGGATAATACAATGCAATATACGAATATCCATTTCATCCAAACCTGCCTCGTCCACATCCAAGGCCGCCAGTCCGTACCGCGCTATCTCTTGGTTAACGCTTCCATCGCCTTTGATTTGAGCAAAATCCCGGATACGCCGGAGCAAGGCGTTCGCAATGCGCGGTGTTCCGCGACTTCGTCGGGCAATTTCATTGGCGCCCTCCTCGCTGATGGGAATATTCAAAATGGAGGCCGACCGGTGTAAAATTCCTTCTAAGGTGGGCACATCATAATAATCCAAATGGCAATTGATGCCGAAACGGGCACGCAAAGGAGACGTGAGCAAGCCCATACGGGTGGTAGCTCCAATAAGGGTGAAAGGGTTGAGGGTTATCTGGATACTTCTGGCGTTGGGGCCGGAATCAATCATGATGTCAATGCGATAGTCTTCCATCGCAGAGTACAGATATTCCTCAATCACGGTATTCAACCGGTGAATTTCATCAATAAACAGTACGTCACCCGGCTCCAGATTGGTGAGCAAACCCGCCAAATCACCAGGCTTCTCCAGTACGGGGCCACTGCTCATTTTAAGCCCCGCTTCCAATTCGTTGGCGATGATATGGGAAAGCGTGGTTTTGCCCAATCCTGGAGGACCGTGCAGCAAGACGTGGTCAAGGGCTTCCCCACGCTGACGAGCAGCCTGAATAAATACCTGAAGATTATCCACAATCTTACGCTGCCCGCTGAACTCCCCCAGCATCTTGGGGCGTAGGGCTTTTTCGACTAGGACATCTTCGCCGGCGACGACATCATTAGGGTCTGTTTTTGACACGGTGGGCAACGAATTTGGTATGCTTAACGGTGCAAATTTAACATATTTTGTTTCAAAAATACAACCTATTAGAAAGATAATTACCACAGTGACTGGTTAGGTGGTCCCGTCGGGTACAAAAAAGTGGCTATTTTTACCAAACGAAGCGGATTCAATGGCCTTCCAATGGCCACCTTTTTTCAGTACATACCGCTTTTTCAAAGAATACTCTGCAATACCATATCTTTGCAGTTCATGGAAGTACTAGCCACCTCAAATTTTCAGCCCGATGTAATCATTTGGGGATTGCGCATCGGAGAGCCCGTTATCGCCCTTTCGGGAATGCTGGTTTCGCTTGTTTGTTTCAACGCTTGGTTTCAACTTGGAAAAAGCGGCAGCAAAGACGACGCACTCAGGCTTTCACGTATTTTTTTCCTGCTTACGGGTATTTCGACCTTCATTGGCGGAATTGTTGGGCATGCTTTTCTATACGCGCTGCCTTTTGCGTTTAAAATACCGGGTTGGTCCCTTGGAATGATTGCCGTTTCAGCGTTGGAACAAGCTTCAACCGTTCGGTCGCGTGCAATATTGGGCGATAAGATGGTGAGAATAATCACCTGGATCAACATCACAGCGTTAACATTGGCCTTATGGTTTGTCAGTACAACACTGTGGTTTCCGATCGTCGAAATTCATTCCGCCATTGGTTTTTTACTGGTGGTTTTGCCGCTGGAAATACTGCTGATTGTCAAAACCCGTTCCCGTGGCGGTCGTGAAATATTGTGGGGAATATTATTGTTGGTTGGTGCCGTATTGGTGCACCTGTTAAAAATATCATGGAGTGTATGGTTCTCATTTTTTGATATTGGGCACTTGTTTATGTGCGCGGCCATGTGGAAAATCATGCTGGGGACAGCTGAACATGAAAAGTTTTCGTAACTGGTTAGCGTGGTCGCGTCTGAGTCGAAAACAGGCCTTTGGGGGCCAAACTGCGTAATCTTGCAAAGGGGGGGCTACAACTGCAGGTAATGTACACCCTTGTCAAAATCTTGCGCTACAATGTCCATGATTGACATAAAGACCGCGTCATCGCGGAGAAAATCAGCCTCTCCCAACTCCAAGATAACCACGGGGGTATCCTTTTCCGTTTTTAAATAGCCGAGATAGGCTTTCTGAATTTCATCGAGGTATTCCTGGGTGATGTTTTTTTCCATGGCTCGGCTGCGATTTTTGATCTGACGCATCAACACCTCTACCGGTCGATGAAGGTAAAGCAACAAATCAGGCTTAGGAAAGGTCGCATTCAACACCGTGAAAAGGCGCTGAAACAAGCGCAATTCGGCTTCACTCAAGTTGTTTTTTGCAAACAACAAGGTTTTTACAAAAAAATAGTCTGAGACTGTAAATGATTTAAAAAAATCGGGATGCGCGAAATGCTCCAGTAATTGCTTGTGACGTTCTGTCATAAAAAACAGCTCGACCGGAAAGGCATAACGCGCAGGTTGCTCGTAAAAAGGGGGCAAAAACGGATTGTCGGTGAACTGTTCCAACAACAAAGCACAGCCCAAGTGTTCAGCCATACGCTGACAAAGGGTTGTCTTACCCGCGCCTATGTTTCCTTCGACGGCGATAAACTGGTAGGGAGGACGCATCTGAAATGGCGAAATTGGTGCCGTACTAATCTATCATAACTACTTCTGCGGGGTCTTTGCAGGCCATGTAGAGTTCGTCGATGGGCAGTTTCAGTACCGGGTGTTCAAGTTCGGGGGTGATTTCCATGAGGGGCACCAAAACAAATGCTCTCTTGTGTAACTCTGGATGGGGAATATCCAATCCTTTGTCTCGGATGACACGTTTCCCGTAAAAAAGGATGTCAATGTCAATGGTACGTGGCGCCCATTTTTCTGTCCGTACCCGACCCATTTCCTGTTCAATGTGGGTGATTACTTCGAGCAGATCACGTGGATCGAGGGTGGTATTGACCATCAACACCTGGTTGAGGTAGGAATCATGATCTGTTTTCCCCCAAGGCTCTGTCTCATAAATGCGGCTTTTCCGGGCAATTTTTCCAACATTTTTATCAATAGACAGGGCGGCTTCAAGCAAATTGGCCTTGCGATCGCCCATGTTGCTACCGAGTGCGAGATAAACATTGATGTAGCGCTTGGGTGGGAAGGCTTGGGTTGGCCCACGCTCGGTTTTTGTATCCGGAGCAGATTTTCGTGCTTCAGGAGGTTTGGGGCCGGGCCTTGTCAACCCCAGTTTGGGGCTGAATGATCCACCGGACTCTTTTTTAGGGGCAGGCTTTGCTTCTGTGCCGAAGTCTTTTTTAGCAACGGCAGCGGACTCCCGCTTGGGATTTGTTTTCGGGGGTGTTTTGGCGCCCAGTTTTGATTGAGACCGAAAATCCTTTTTCAGACTCGACTCCAATTCGAGTCTTTGCTCTCTTTTTGCTGCTGAACCAACGCCTGACTTGGCATCTGATTTATAGTCTTTTTTTGGACCGGCTGAATCGCCCGACCTTGGCTCCCGCTTGGTGGAAGGTTTCGAGTCAGGTTTCCGCTCTCTTTTTGGGCCTGACTTTGGGCCGGATCGATCGTTCTTCATGGTGTATGTTATTTGGCAAGTATGCAAAGGTACGTTTTTGGCGTTGATATCGATAACATTTCGAAAACTGGCCGAATAACAACCCCCAATAAGCTTATATAGGCCTCAACTGCGTTCAATCACCACAGCGTAACCCTGCCCCACCCCAATACACATGGTAACCAGTGCATACCGTTTATGACTTCGTTCAAGTTCCCGTGCAGCTGCCAGGAGAATTCGGGCGCCACTCATGCCCAGCGGGTGCCCCAAGGCAATGGCGCCTCCATTGGGATTGACGCGCGGATCATCGTCAGCAAGGCCCCAAGCGCGCATACACGCGAGTGCTTGCGCAGCGAAGGCCTCATTGAGTTCTATCACGTCCATATCAGAAATACGCAGTTTCGCTTTTTTTAACGCCTTTTCAGTGGCCGCAACGGGGCCAATACCCATGATTCCGGGTGCTACACCCGCCACACCCATGGAAACAATACGCGCCAATGGCTGAAAATTATGGGCTATGACAGCCCCTTCAGAAGCAAAAAGCAGTGCTGCAGCCCCGTCATTGAGTCCGGATGCATTGCCCGCTGTAACCGTGCCATCTTTCCTGAATGCAGGCCGCAACTTGGCGAGGCCCTCGGGCGTGGTCTGTGGCTTCACAAATTCATCTCTGTTAAAAATAATGATATCTCCCCGTTTTTGGGGTATTTCAACGGGGAATATTTCCTGGTCTAAAACACCATTTTGTTGTGCTTCCCAGGCTTTTTGCTGCGAAAGAACGGCAAAAGCATCTTGGTCTTCACGGCTGATCTTGTCGCGGACAGCAAGGTTTTCAGCGGTCTCTCCCATGGCCTCTGTACCGTACAGTTGCTGCATCAACGGGTTGATGAACCGCCATCCGAAAGAGGAGTCAAACA
>CAIZLM010000195.1 GCA_903933805.1 uncultured Bacteroidota bacterium
CACGCTTCACCGGCGGTCGAGAGGTCTGATCGCAAACAACGCTTAGAACCCCGAACCAACCGCCGGCCTCCGGCGGTGTTTTTTTGCCCTACCCAGTTGCCCCGATAAGAAACGCTTCCAAGGAGCGTCGATGAAAACCCCCAAGCATAATGCTTATGCCCCGATCAATGACCAGACCAGCCAAACCGACAATCAACGCATCAAGGACATCACCGTGTTGCCGCCCCCTGAACATTTGATCCGCTTCTTTCCCATTGCCGGCACGGCCGTTGAGAGCTTGATCGCCAAGACCCGCCAGCGCGTGCACAAAATCATGGCCGGCAAAGACGACCGCTTGCTGGTGGTGATGGGCCCTTGCTCCATCCACGACCCGGCTGCCGCCTTGGACTATGCGCGCCGCTTGAAGGTCGAGCGCGAAAAATACGCCGACACCTTGGAGATTGTGATGCGGGTGTACTTTGAAAAGCCCCGTACCACGGTGGGGTGGAAGGGTTTGATCAACGACCCCTACCTGGATGAGAGCTTTCGCATTGATGAGGGCTTGCGCATTGCGCGCCAGTTGCTGATCGAGATCAACCGCGCTGGGGTGCCTGCGGGCAGCGAGTTTTTGGATGTGATTTCACCCCAGTACATCGGCGACCTGATCAGCTGGGGCGCGATTGGTGCTCGCACCACCGAAAGCCAAGTCCACCGCGAGTTGGCCTCGGGACTGTCGGCGCCGATTGGTTTCAAAAACGGGACGGACGGCAACATCAAAATCGCGACAGACGCCATCCAAGCCGCCGCACGTGGCCACCACTTTTTGTCGGTGCACAAAAACGGCCAAGTGGCGATTGTGCAAACCCAAGGCAACCCCGATTGCCACGTGATTTTGCGTGGCGGCAAAACCCCCAATTACGACGCTGCGAGCGTCGCTGCCGCCTGCAAAGAGTTGGAAGCCGCCAAATTGCCCGCCAGCCTGATGGTCGATTGCAGCCATGCCAACAGCAGCAAGCAGCACGAGCGCCAGTTGGTGGTGGCCCAAGACATCGCCGACCAAATGGCGGGTGGTTCGCACAGCGTGTTTGGCGTGATGATTGAGAGCCACCTCAAAGCGGGTGCGCAAAAGTTCACCCCTGGCAAAGACAAGGTGCAAGACTTGGTTTACGGCCAAAGCATCACCGACGCTTGTCTGGCATGGGACGACTCCTTGCAAGCGCTGGACGTGCTGTCCAAAGGTGTCAAAGCGCGGCGCGGTAAAAAATAACTGGCCCGAAAACGTCATTGCGAGGCCCTCAGGTCGAAGCAATCCCTTTCAAAGCCTCCAGCAATTTGGCGTGAACCCCGGCTTTTTCAACAATACGTTGCAGGTAAACGTCCATTTCAAAGGGATGCTTTCCGACAATCACTTTGCAGACAGGGGGGCCATCGGCAGCGCGCTGAGTTTCGATCCTACCAAGCCTGTGCGGGACACGTCTTCGTCGCTCTACGGCGGGTTTACCACCTGGAAGATCTCCAACACCAACAGCAACCCCAATGGATTAGCCCCCGCGAATCCCGTGGCACTCCTTGAATTGCGCGACGACAACTCTACGGTGAAACAATACATCACCAATGCATCAGCCGATTACCGCTTCAAATTCCTGCCGGCCCTGCGGGCCAACCTGAACGTGGGTTACGACTATACGAAAGGCGCAGGCACCATTGTTGTACCCAATTACGCTGCTTTCGCTTTCGATTTGATCAATGGTGGCGGCGTAAACAATCGCTATGACCAAACCAAAAAGAATTCACTGCTCGAAACATACCTGAACTACAAGAAAACCTTCGGCGAACACGATGTGGATATCATGGGAGGCTACTCTTGGCAACACTTCGAAGTGGGTGGATCCTATAAAAATTCAGATACAGCAGGAACGCCAGCCGAAACATCGGAAGACAGTAATCCTTCTGAATTGTACATGGTGTCTCTTTTCGGCCGGATAAACTACGCCTACAAGGGCCGCTTTCTGTTGACAGGCTCCTTGCGCCGTGACGGAACTTCCAGGTTCGCACCAGAATACCGTTGGGGTATTTTCCCCGCCGCCGCCGCTGCCGTGAAAGTAATCGACAATGACAGTAAATATTTTGACAAACTTAAAGTCAGAACCAGTTGGGGTATTACCGGGCAACAAGATATTCCCGACTACTACGCGTACCTGGCCCGGTACCAATTTGGAACGCCCAATGCCCAATACCAATTTGGCGACCAGTTCATCCAAACCCTTCGTCCAAACGGCTATGTCCGTGACATCAAGTGGGAGCAAACGTCTTCTTACAATGTAGGGGTAGATTTTTCAGTCGTCAAAGATCGCGTCTCTGGTACAGTGGATGCCTATCTGCGCAATACCAAAGATTTGTTGAATTATATCTCGCCGTCCGCTTTGTCAAATCTCACCAATTACGTGTACGACAATATTGGTACCATGGAAAGCCAAGGCTATGAAGTCAGCCTTAACCTTACACCAGTCAAAACCAAAAACGTGACGTGGGATTTCTCTACCAACCTTGCTTACAACAAATCCAAAATTACCAAACTGACCACCAGCGATGATCCTGAAGATCCAGGTGAGTTGACAGGGGGAATTGCCGGCGGGGTAGGTAGCAATATCCAGATTCACACCGTCGGGTATGCGCCTTATTCTTTCTATGTTTTTGAGCAGCAATACGACGAGGCTGGAAATATCTTGGAGGGTCAGTTTGTTGATCGCAACCTAGACAGCGTTGTGAACGAAAAAGACAAATACCGGTTTCACAAACCTGCTCCCAACTATACCCTGGGCCTCACCAGCAACCTCCGCATCGGCCACTTTAATTTCTCTTTTGCCGGTCGCGCCAACTTTGGCAGCTATGTGTACAACAATGTGCAGACCGACATGGGTTACCTAGACAGGCTCTACGCCACCACCAACTACCTCTCCAACATCAACCAATCTGCGGTTGACCTGAATGTCGTCAGCCAAGGCAACCTTACTTTCAGCGATCATTTTGTTACAAAAGCGTCTTTTTTTCGTTTAGACCACATTACAGCTGCATACAACTTCGAGCACCTCATCGGTCAATTTATGAATGTTTACGCAACTGTTCAAAACCCGCTCGTGGTAACGTCCTACAAGGGCCTTGATCCGGAGATCAGCAATGGTATTGACAACAATATCTACCCTAGGCCGAGAGCCTTCGTGCTGGGCCTAAACGTCAATTTTTGAACCATCTAAACGAATAACACCATGCGCAAGATAAAACTTTTCACCCTGTCGGCCCTGCTTCTAGCCCTATCCGGCTGTTTTAAGGACTTGAATACCATTCCATTGGATCCTGATGTGCTCACCGCGGAAGCCGTGTACAAAGATCCTGCTGCCTACCAGCAAGTGTTGGCCAAACTTTACGCCGGATTTGCGGTATCGGGCCAGCAAGGACCTGCCGGACAACCCGATATCTCCGGTATTGATGAGGGATTTGGCCAGTACCTGAGGGGCTTCTGGTACCACCAGGAATTGTCCACCGACGAAGCCGTTATCGGTTGGAACGACCAAACCATCAAAGACTTTCACGCACAAACCTGGACGTCCGGCGATGGGTTTATTTACGCCTTTTACAGCAGGGTTTTTTATCAGATTGCCCTTGCCAACGAATTTTTGCGGGAAACAACTGATGCAAAACTGGACGGCAGGGGCGTGGACGCCGCGCTGAAAGCCGAGATTAAAAAATACCGGGCGGAAGCCCGTTTCCTCCGTGCACTGAGCTACTGGCATGCGTTGGATATTTTCAGGAACATACCATTTGCCACGGAAAATGATGTGGTGGGCGATTTCGTCCCCCAACAAGCCAAACCGGCTGAACTATTCGGCTACATCGAATCTGAATTGAAGGATATTGAAGCCGATTTGGTTGCCCCACGGACAAATATATATGGCCGTGCCGACAAAGCGGCTGCTTGGATGCTTCTGGCCAAATTGTACCTCAACGCAGAAGTGTATATCAGCCAAAATCGCTACAATGACTGCCTGACGTATTGCGAGTCCATCATGAATGCAGGTTTTGAGTTGGAGTCCACGTACAAAAATCTTTTCCTGGCCGATAACCACAAATCCAAGGAAATTATCTTTCCTGTTAACTTTGATGGCATCAATACCCGCACCTGGGGCGGAATGACATTCATCATCCGAGCTGGAATCGGCGGAAGCATGAACCCGGGCGAATCGGGTGTGGTGAGTGGCTGGGGTGGTACCAGAACGACCGCTCAGTTGATCGAAAAATTCCCCGCCGACCTCACAGGGATCAAAGTAGATTTCAACCAAGGCCAAACAGCCTCCTATCCCAAGTTGTACGTACCGGGTTCCCACCAGGGTTTCGATGCCACCCAAACCAGCAACTCATTGGCTTCTACAGCCACCACCGCGCCCAACAATAAGATTTTTGAGGGACATAAATATTTCCCCGATAACAATACTCAAATCTTATTTACCCAGATTTCTTCCAATACTGCACCGAAATATGGCGACAATGGCGCAGATGGAACGCTTGAAACCGGTGGCGCAAACATTGTCATCCCAGAAGCGGGTTTCTATTTCCTCAAGGTCAATCTCAACAACAAAACTTACAGCTTCCAAAAACGCGCTTGGAGTATCATCGGAACTGCTACCGGTGGCGTCGATATAGCCATGGTGTGGGACAGCGAAGCGGGCGCATTGGTTGCAAGTGCACCATTGGTTGCAGGGACCTTTAAATTCAGGAGTAACCAGGACGATGCCATCAACCTCGGCGACAACGGTGCCGACGCATTGCTGGAAGCCAATGGTGCGGAGATTCAAATTGACCAGGACGGCAGCTACAAAATTTTCCTCGAGGCAGATAAGCCTGATTACACCTACCAGATAAAACTGACCAGTTTCGACAGACGCGGTATGTTTTACGTGGATGGACAAAATCAGGAGATCAATGACCTGACGACCTTCACCGAGGGTTATGCCGTCAATAAGTTTAAAAATGTGACTTCTGATGGCACACCGGGATCTGATACGGACTTTCCAGACACCGATTTTCCGATGTTTCGCTTGGCCGATGTGTACCTCATGGCTTCAGAGGCCATCTTGAGGGGTGCCGGTGGCGGCGACAAGGCCAAAGCTGTGCAGTATTTCAATGCGGTAAGAACACGTGCCTTTACAGGCGCCTCCGGAAATTATACCGCTGCTGATCTAACCCTTCCGGTAATCTTGGATGAAAGGGCCAGGGAATTGTACTGGGAGGGACACAGAAGGACCGATCTGGTACGTTTCGGGCAATTTACAGACGGCACCTACCGCTGGGCTTGGAAAGGTGGCGTAAAAGAAGGGGTGGCGGTGCCCAATTACCGCGATATATACCCCATTCCGGCACAAGACTTGGGCGCCAACGGCAATTTAAAGCAAAATCCGAACTATTGACTTGGGTGGCAGGAGTACGCAATGAAACGCAGCGTTGTTAAAACGTGGTCGGATAAGATTAGTCAAGTGTCTTCCGGCTTCCAATCACCAAAATTACAAGGTAGTTCTATCACATCGGCATAAAATACAATGTAACTACTTAGGTAGTCGCTTCCGAGATAAAAAAACAGCCATTTTTTTCCAGAAAGCGTGCCACCTAAGTAGTTACTACCAATATTAATAAGTCTTTCTTCAAGCATCTAAATGTTATAACAATGAAATTACGATTACTTTTTTCAATGCTGTTTTGCAGCTTCTTGTTCTATAGCGCCAGCCAGGCACAGTCTATAGGCTTGATTGGTTCCGCTACGCCGTCAGGGTGGGATGCAGACACCAACATGGTACAAAGTCCCGATTCCTCCCACCTATGGTCCATGGTCATCAATTTGTCCGTCGGTGAGGCAAAATTCCGCCAGGATGATGCCTGGACGGTCAACTGGGGTGGAGAGGGCTTTCCGGAAGGCATTGGCACCCAGGGCGGTCCGAATATTCCCATACCTGCTGTAGGGGAGTACACGATCACGTTTAATTCCAATACAGGGGCGTACAAATTTGTGTACACCTCTGATATCGGTATTATTGGAAGCGCTACACCGGGTGGCTGGAGTGATGACACCAACATGTATCACGATGCCGTGGATGCCAACAAGTATTTCATTACGCTTAATTTGTTGCAGGGCGAGTGCAAATTCAGGGCCAATGACGCTTGGGACATCAACTGGGGTGCGGCAGATTTCCCCGCCGGAACAGGTGTTCAGGGCGGCGCAAATATTCCAATCCCTTCCGACGGAAAGTATGCTGTAACCTTTGATAAGTCAACGGGAGCTTACACTTTTGAAGAGGTTGTTGAGTTCTCCGCCATTGCCCTGATCGGCTCTGCTACGCCAGGTGGCTGGAGTGACGACACCAACCTTACCAGAGATGGTGGCAACCCAAACCTCTGGAAAGTAAATGTGACGCTGTTGGATGGTGAGGCCAAATTTAGGGCCAACCACGCTTGGGCCATCAGCTGGGGTGACACCTTGTTCCCTTCCGGTGTAGGTATCCTGAACGGACCAAATATCCCGGTTTCAGCAGGTGAGTACCTGGTAACATTCAACACGGAAACATTTGAGTACAACTTTTTGCCCGTCGTACACTACCAAACGGTCGGTATTATCGGCAACGCCACGCCCGGAGGCTGGGACAACGATACCGACATGCAGCAAGACCCCAACGACTTTGCTGTTTGGAAATTGAGAATCATCCTGACCGACGGTGAAGCGAAATTCCGCGCTGAAAATGCTTGGACGGCCAACTGGGGCGCCGGTGATTTCCCGTCAGGCGTTGCGACGCCGGATGGTGCGAATATCCCCGTTCCTGCCGGTGAGTATAAAATCACCTTTAATTCTACCACAGGAGCATACAGCTTCGAACTGTTGCAAGTGTATTCCACCATCGGCCTCATCGGACCTGCTACGCCAGTGGGTACTTGGGATGCTGATGTTGACATGACCAAAGACCTCGCGGATGAATCTTTTTGGTATATTAATTCCATTGATTTAACCGACGGCGAAGCCAAATTCCGTGCTGAAAACGCATGGGCTGTCAACTGGGGTCTAGCACAATGGCCTGCAGGTGTGGGTACCCAAGATGGTCCAAACATCCCCATCACAGCGGGTACGTACAAGATTACCCTAAACTCTGCCTCCGGTGAGTATGCCTTCACTACCCCGGGCTCAACGCTCAATCTCTTGACGTCTAACAGCATCAACATCGCGCCAAATCCTGTTAAAGATGTTCTGAACATCCAAATCAGTGCGGAAGAACTGAAAGGCGATGCGCACATCATCATCTTCAACAGTCTTGGCGCCCAGGTTTTGTCCCAAAACCTGACCATTCAAGACGTTGCAAGTGTAAACGTGGCTCAGTTGGTGCCAGGCAACTACTTTGTTCACCTCTCCAACGGCAAGTTTATGGTTGGCAAGTGTATCGTGGTCGTGAAATAAGCTACTTCAACACCTGAAAAACACCACGTCGTAGTTGTGGTTTAAAAAGATGAGCCATTCCGAGTAATCGGGGTGGCTCATCTCTTTTGTGCTGAACGCTTGTTTGAGTCGTCCGTAAAATGTTGGTACGCTATTAATTCCGACCGGCATTCATCAAATCCTCAATTTCCTCCACTTCCATTGGAATGTTCTTAAACAAGTCAATGTTGCCACTTTCTGTAATCAGGATGTCGTTTTCAATCCGGATACCCAGGTTTTCTTCCGGAATATAAATGCCTGGTTCGCATGTGAACAGGTTGCCGGCTTCGAATGCATGGTATCGGAACATGATGTCGTGGACATCCAGCCCAAGGTGGTGGCTGGTGCCGTGCATGAAATACTTTTTGTAAGCAGGCCACTCCTTGTTTTGTTTGGCGACGTCATCGCGGCTGATTAACCCAAGTCCGATCAACTCGCTTTCCATAATTTTACCCACTTCTTTGTGGTATTCGATGAAAATAGTGCCCGGTACGAGTAGTTCCCGCGCTGCTTTGATTACGCGGAGCACGGCGTTGTACACGTCTTTTTGTCGGGGTGAAAATCGGCCGTTGACAGGGATAGAACGGGTGAGGTCTGCGTTGTAATTGGCATACTCGGCGCCAAAGTCCATCAACAGTACATCTCCATCCTGACATTGGCGGTTGTTTTCGATGTAATGTAAGACACAAGCGCTGGCGCCGGAGCCGATGATGGGGGTGTATCCGTGTCCCGTGGCGCGGTTTCGGATAAATTCATGGATGATTTCAGCCTCCACTTCGTGCTCCCATACGCCGGGTTTTACAAATCCGAGCACGCGTTTGAAGGCTTTTTCCGTGATGTCTATGGCCGTTTGGGTAGCATCTACCTCCCACTTGCTTTTAACGGTTTGCAGCCTTTTTAAGACCGGTTGTGCGCGGTGAATGGTGTGGGCCGGGTACCTGTTGCGAATATCACGCGCATAACGCAGGTCGCGGTACTCTACCGGCGAAAGGAAACGGTCGTTCTCGTTGAGGTTTAAATAGACGCCCTCTGACAACAGGATGAGTTCGTTGAGCATTTGCTCCGCCTCATCCAGGAAGTACACTTTCTCAATGCCCGACGCGGCGGTGGCCTCTTCTTTGGTGTATTTGTGCCCTTCCCATACGGCCAAATGTTCGTTGGTCCGCCGAA
Organism: uncultured Bacteroidota bacterium; assembly: GCA_903933805.1. Lineage (GTDB taxonomy): Bacteria > Bacteroidota > Bacteroidia > Chitinophagales > Saprospiraceae > M3007. The sequence goes on from CAIZLM010000195.1 coordinate 8,657, forward strand.
TGATCAGCACTTCTTCGTGCCCCTCCCGCGGGCATCCCGGGAAAAGTAGGAGCATGGTTTCTTCCTGGTCAATACCGCAGAGGTATAACAGGCCGGCATTCTGCCGAAAAACGTGATACTGGTCGCCAGAGCGTGGTGCCTGGTCGTTGGAATTGAAAATAGCGACGGTGCCGGGAATCATCTCGGCGGCAAATCGCCTGCGGTTGTGTTGGTAAAGTTCCGGACTAAGTGGCGTGTATTTCATAGTGTACGTGGTTGAATGTGCCCCTGACTTGCAGGTATCTATATTAGAGCGCTCAAAGAATGGAAGTTTCGGGCAAATAGGCAAGCAGTAGAGCCAATAATTTATGTGTTTTAGTCCATATACGCCAGTTGGGAACCTGATTCGATACTTTTTTTTGGCATAAAATATTGGCCCTCCCTAAAAACGCTACTTTTGTGCCATACAGCGTGCCACCTAACCAGTTACAGATAGTCCTTTATCATAACTCTTCACCTATAACACAGCAAAAAAATGTCCTTTCCAGCCAATTGTAAGTACACAGAAGACCACGAGTGGGTACGCATCGACAGCGGAAACATCGCCTATGTCGGCATCACAGACTATGCCCAGGGTGAGTTGGGCGAACTGGTGTACATCGAAGTGGAGACCGTTGGTGAAACGGTGGCCGCAGGTGCCATCTTTGGTACTGTCGAGGCCGTAAAAACTACCTCAGACCTGTTTATGCCGGTAACAGGAAAGGTATTGGCCTTCAATGATCAAGTAGGTGACGCAGGTGACCCAGCCTTGGTGAACAGCGACCCTTACGGTGATGGCTGGATCGTGAAAATTGAGATCGCCAATCCAGCGGATCTAGACGGACTCATGACCGCCGAGGCCTACAGCGCCCACGTTGCCCATTAGTACCGTGTTCGTTGAATGATTCCCTGTTGGGAGTTGCAATGCAGGTGTATGACTTGGATTCGCACCCCTTCTCGAGCAGTAGCGCCAACTAATTATTGGCGCTACTGCTTTTTCAAGTAATTGGTTAGCGTGCCACCTAACCAGTTACTTTTTCAAAATCATAACGCCGCAATTTCGGAGCCCGCCACCAAGCAATTGCGACGACCCCAAGCGTCATCAATCCGCCAAAAACAACCGACGGCACCGTTCCCATCGCACGCGCCGCCAACCCACTTTCAAAAGCGCCAAGTTCGTTGGACGAGGTAATGAAAATGGAGTTGACCGACGAAACGCGGCCTTTCATACTATCCGGTGTCTGAAACTGTACCAAGGCAGAACGAATGAAAACACTCACTTCATCAAACATGCCTGCCAGTACCAAAATGGCGAACGATAGGTAAAAGTTCTTGCTGAGTCCAAAGCAGACAATACACAGTCCAAAACCTGCTACACAAGCCAACATCAGTTTGCCTGCACTTTTCCCCAATGGCCGATGTGCCAGAAAAATTGCCATTGATATGGCGCCAACTGACATGGCTGCACGCAACATGCCAGCCCCTTCCGGCCCAACATTCAAGATGTCTTTCGCAAATACGGGAATCAACGCCACGGCGCCGCCAAAAAAAACGGCAAACAAGTCCAACGCAGTGGTCGTAATTATCAGTTGGTTGCTGAATACAAACTGAAGCCCGGCTTTGATGCGTACCACCGCGGTCTCTGTATGGTCCATGACGGGCAATGGTCGAGGTGCAATTTGTAGGATTAAGGCCAGCGCGATCCCACAAAATACACTCATACACCCAAACGCCAGATTCGCCCCCCCAAACCCGTACAACAATCCACCCATGCCCAACCCCGTGATACTCGCGACTTCCCAACTGCTGCTGTTCCAACTGATTGCATTCTGGAGCCGTTCTCGGTCAACAATCTGCGGGAGAAAAGCAAAATTGGTAGGACTAAATATGCCACGCGCAATGCCGGTAATAAAAATGATCGAATACAAGAATAGCAGCAATACAGGCTTACTCAAGTAGTCACTGCCCAACACCACCATCCACAAGGCCAAAGAACACATCAGTAAAAGCAAAATACAACCCACCAGCATGTTGCGACGGTTGTGCTTGTCCGCCAAATGCCCCGCCCACAAACTGATGCCGATGGCCGGCACGGCTTCTGTCAACCCAATGAATCCAAGCATCAAAGGATCGTTTGTCAACTCATATACGTAGTAGCCAACCGACACGGACATCACCTGAACCGTCAGGGTTGTCATGAGTCGCATTGCCAGATACCTGCGGTAGTCTGGAATGCGCAAGGCAGCGTATGCATCATTTTGTTCCATAGCATCAAAAAGTAAACGTAACTGGTTAGCGTGGTCGCGTCTGAGACAAAAAATGGGCCTTTATAGTCCAGACAGCGTACCTCCTAACCAGTTACCAGTTAAAAAGCGTCAACCCAAAGTTAATTACGTGCCCTATCACAAGCAGCCAACTGTTTTTCCTACTTTGGCGGCCAAAAGTAACTTGGATTGGTATTACGGTATGCCAATCTAGCATATTCTAACGATCTTATTACAAAATACACCTTTCCTCATAGGGCCATTGGGCCAATACCCATCTTCGCCACAGTAAAAACCATGGATAGAATCTCTGTATTTGATATTTTTAAAATTGGAATAGGACCCAGTAGCTCCCACACAATGGGCCCTTGGCGCGCAGCGCAGCGCTTTTTACAGGAAATTAACCTCGAACAGGTGGCATCCGTGCGCGTGGATCTGTATGGGTCGCTCGCCAAAACTGGCAAGGGCCACGGTACTGATCTTGCCGTCCAACTTGGACTCAATGGCGATGATCCTGTTACGATTCCGGTGGAGGCTGTTCATCCAACCATTGAACGCATCAAGGCCTCCCAATGCATCCGTTTGGGTGGACAGCGCGACATACCATTTTGTCCCGACCTCGATATTGTTTTTTTGTCGAATCAATCTCTGCCATTTCACGCCAATGGGCTGGTTTTTACGGCATTCTACCAAAACGGTGAGGGTGTCAGCCATACCTATTATTCGGTCGGTGGTGGCTTTGTGGTGAAAGAGGGGGCGCAGGATATAGGAAACAACGTCGTGCTACCATTTCCGATTGACCAGGCCGCAGACTTGAAACGTTGGTGCACGCAACAAAAAAGCAGTATTTCTGATATAGTGCTGCGCAATGAACTCAGTTGGCGGAAGCAGGAACAGGTGCGCGACGATCTGATGAATATTTGGACCAACATGAAACATTGTATTTATAAGGGTTGTCACACAGACGGTATTTTGCCGGGCGGACTCGAAGTCGCCCGTCGCGCAGCCCCGTTGAACCGAAAACTAATGGCGAACAAGCCTTATCGAGATGTGGATGACTGGATTAGGCAGATCAGCAGGGGGACCAATTCGTTTCAGGAAATATTAAAATGGGTCAGTTGCTTTGCACTTGCGGTAAATGAAGAAAACGCCGCTTTCGGCCGGGTTGTGACGGCCCCAACCAATGGCGCAGCAGGGGTGATCCCTGCCGTACTAATGTACCATGTTTGTTTCAGTGATGGTTTTAGGGAAGAAGATATTGTAAAATTTCTCCTCACTGCCGGTGAAATGGGTAGCTTGTTTAAAAAAGGCGCAACCATCTCCGCGGCCATGGGTGGTTGTCAGGCCGAAATAGGCGTCTCATCGGCCATGGCTGCCGCGGCACTCACCGAATGTCTGGGTGGTACGTATGACCAAGCCATGATGGCCGCTGAAATAGCGATGGAACACCACCTCGGTATGACCTGCGATCCTATTGGCGGCCTTGTACAAATTCCCTGCATCGAACGCAACACCATGGGCGCCATCAAGGCCATTACTGCCACCCAAATTGCACTCGAAAGCGATCCTGCTAAGGCAAAAGTCAGCTTGGATGCCGTGATTAAAACCATGAAAGAAACAGCATACGATATGAACACCAAGTACAAAGAAACGGCAGACGGTGGATTGGCATTGAATATTTCGGTTAATATTGTTGAGTGTTAACCAGTGTTTTCTAGGACGAAAACAACAAAGTCGCAACCAGATTCTACGCGATATACGCGTGTAAACGCAGTATTATGCGCTAAAAAACCTTGAATCAAATCTTTCTGTCACGGTTTAACCAATCTTTTTGTCACCAGCACCTACTAGGGCACGATATTTGTCAAGACAATTTTTGGTTGTTTCAAGTTGTAACCAATCAATTGGCTTGACGGAAGTCGCTGTTTGTGTTTTTCCGTAGTTCAATTTTATTGTGTTAGTTTACGACTTTTTATGTTAATTTTAATCCCCGATGTTGCGGGCCTCCTTCTTTGTGTTTTAACTTTGTGGCCATTGTGTTCAAAAAGCACAGGGTGAAACCTAAAAACTTAGATTTAATTCAATAATTTACCTTATCAAGTTCATGAAAAATCCGATTTACACATTACTTACGAATAGTTTGAGTGCATTTGTGCTGGCAGTATTGCTGCTTTCCACCCGAACTGAGGCAAGTGCTCAGTGCGTGTTGGTTTGCAATGACCTGCTCCAGGTGTCGCTCGATCAGAATTGTGAAGCAGAAATTCAGCCCGACGATATTTTGGAAGGAGGCGGATGCCCTGGTGGCAATTTACAAGTCCAGGCCAAAATAAATGGTATCTGGGTGCCCTCATCCGGTAATTTCGTTGCCACCTCTGCCAATCTCAATCAAACGCTGCAGATGCGCGTACGCGATCTGATCTCAGGCAATTATTGTCCGAGTTTCATCCACATTGAGGACAAACTTTCCCCTACACTCACCTGTACGGATGTTTTTCTCAATTGCGCCGTCACCAACTATACCCCTGCGTTTATGCTTGATGAATTGGGTATAGACGACGCTTACCCAGAAGTAGAAGAAAATTGCGGAAACTATACCCTGTCGCACATCGACAACTGGCACGACCTGAGTTGTACCGGTACGATCAACGGTATTTCAGACCTAAGTGGATATGTGGTGCGCCGTTGGACGGCTGTTGATGGCAGCGGCAATACGGCTACCTGCAATCAATACCTCTATTTTGACCGCCGTCATACCTTTGATTTGGCCTTGCCCGCCAATATTACCGTGAGTTGCGAGGATCCAACGACGGACCCTTCTTTTACGGGGGTCCCCCACGTCAATGAGTTTGGCGTCGAATGGCCTGTATGGCCCAGCAACGCGTTTTGTGAGTTGAGCGGAACATACCAAGATCAAATTATCAGAGATTGTGATGGTACCCATAAAATTCTCCGTACGTGGACAATCCTTGATTGGTGCCTTGGAACCGGTCCTACGAATCCGGTTATTTATGTACAACTGATCAAAGTAATGGACAACCAAGGGCCCCTCGTGGATTGCCCTGAAAATATGACGGTCGGCACAAACGCCAATGACTGTCAGCTTGATTTCAACCTTCCTGACTTAATTGTGTCGGATGCTTGTTCCCGTCTCGCTACCATCGAAGCACAGTGGTACGACTTCAACGGTGAGGGACATTCAACGTTTGGTTCATTTACGTCGTTCCCCGGCAACAATCTGTGGAACCCAGATACGTTGGCGGTGTTGGGCTTCGCCAACAACCTGCCCTTGGGCGATAACCTCATCAAATACATCATTACCGACGACTGTGGAAACAGCACGGTCTGTCAGTTCAATGTAACCGTACAAGACGATGTGCCACCCGTAGCCAGTTGCGATGAGACCACCGTGGTAGCCCTCGGCCCCGATGATCCAAGCGACTGCTACCTGCCCTCCGCCAATGGCTGCCAATTCGCCGGTGTCACTTGGGTGAAAGCAACAGCTTTCAACGATGGCTCTTACGATGCCTGCAACAATGTGAAATTTACCGTCCGCAGGATGCCGCCGTACTCAGATTGTATCTTGGGCCTCAATGCCGTCAATGGACATCCCAATTGCAACGATGCGTTCCCTGATCCGTTCACGGAATTTGATCGCGCAACCAGTGAGTTGGATTCTATCAAATTCTACTGCTGCGAAGCCGGTACAACACAATCAATTATCCTCCGTGTGTACCAAGTAGAGCCCAACGGAAATTATACCATTGGTTGGGACGGCGAGCCGATCTACAACGAATGTGTGATTCAAGTACAAGTTCAAGACAAAATTAAACCTGAGTGTACGCCACCAGCCAACGTGACTGTCAGTTGTGAAAGCTTCGACCCAAGCTTGTGGCTGTATGGTAAAGCAAAGGTGACAGACAACTGCTGCCTCGACTCGTCAAAAGTGTATCAGGGCCAAAAAGGTCTGACCCACAGCGCCAATTATGCCCAGTTTGATACCGTTTGTAACAAGGGCACCATCGTGCGCACCTTCCGTGCGTTTGATTGCTTCGGACTCTCCAGCCA
>CAIZLM010000196.1 GCA_903933805.1 uncultured Bacteroidota bacterium
AGGGAAATGGATAACCAGGCAGCCAGGTGCTCATGTGTCGAATACCATCTGCGGCTATTTGTGCAACCTGTGGGTAGTCGCTGGAAGCGCTGTTGTATGCCGCGCTCACAAAAGTGCGCCGACCAGTTGCATCATCTACAACCACGGAAGTTGCGTCCCAGTTGTAGTGATCGCTGGCTCCAAAGGCAAAGTCGGGCACATCGGATGCTATAAATCTGAACACACTTCGGGCGTTTTTTTTGTAAACACCGCCGGCAAGCAGTTCTTTTTCGGTGAATATTGACAATACCTCAGAAGTATTTTGGGCTTTTTTCCAACGATCCAGGTATGTCGGATTCAGGACATCGGCGGCATTTTGCCATTCTCCGGTTGCCCAAACTTGGAAACCTGCCGGTATGTCGATGGTGACATCGTAGTCGGAAAAATCGTTGTAGAACTCCTGTAGTCCGGTATATGGGTGCGTCGCCCATCCGTTCAGGTCGTCATATACCGCGATTTGGGGGTACCAATAAGGCACAAAAAAGGAAGAACTGTCGCACACGCACTCGCGGGCCGCATCTTCACCGAGGGGCAGCACGTACGACCATTTCAGGGTGAGTGTCGCGGTAGATTTGGGGGTCAGGGGCGTATCTTTTATAGCGATATCCAAGAAAGTGGTTGATCGGCTCCGTTGTTTTTCGGACACCGTAACCCCATTGTAGGTGATGGATTCAAGTTGTGTGCCTTCATCTTCTACATCAGTGGGGGTGACATCATACGCGCGGGCTGCTCCTTTTCGGTAGCGATCGTGTTGTAGTTTGATGCGCAGCGATTTGAGTGAATCGGGGCTGTTGTTGACATACACGATGGTTTCTTCGCCACTGATACGGCGTGTTTTGGGGTCGAGTACACCGCGGATGGTGTAACTGGCGCGGTTTTGCCAGTAATTGTCACCGGGTTTTCCATCCCAACTTCTAGTACCTTTTTCATACGGTTTTTGGTAATTTCGGGGCACAAATAGAGTGGTTTGCGCGACAACTGGGGCGATTCCTACCAAGAGAAAAAGTACGAAAAAAATGTGGCGAAGCATAGCAGCATACGTTGAATGAATGATGGTGCGAAGAAAAGAAATATTGCCGAATTTGTTATTTTTTGTTGCAACTACTTAGGTGGTCGCTTCTGAGACAAAACAATGCGATTTTTTGGACCAGTCAGCGTATGTTCAAAGCAGTACTATTATTGCTTTCTCCCAATGCCGACCAAAGCAGGCAATAAAGTGGTGCGAATTGCGTCATGTGCAAGGTCTTTCGACGCAACACACAAACATCGACGTCACCTGCGTAGCCGAGTCAACGATGTTTAAGGTTTCACAGTTGAAAAGCAACTGGTTAGGTGGCACGCTGGCTGGCCCCAAAAGACCCATTTTTCGCCATACTGCGCAGATTTTTTTGACCGTAGCGCTGCAACGACCTGCAAAAATCCGCTTCGTCTGGCAAAAAATGGGTGCTTTTTTGTCTCAAACGCGACCACCCAGTCAGTTTCGTTGATATAATCATTACATTTGTTGGATACACCATGGTTGCTTTGTCGATTTAATATTTGACAAAGCAACTATTCTCATCAGTTGTCGTACAATGTTGCGAAAAAAAAATATTTCGTCGAGTTTAAGGAAAACGTGCTTTTTATGCACAAAATCTCCAAACCTGACTTTCTAATCAACTTATTCCTCTTGTTTTTCTAAACCATATCTTAATCATGCGCAATTTCTTTCTTTCCATTTTTGCTTTAATCTTATTTAGCGCAACCCTCTCCGCCCAGCGCACCTGCGCCGCCGAGGCAGTGCTGGCACAACAACTCCTTAACAACCCTGCCATGCAGCAGGAAGTAGAGAATATCCGGCTCCATACCCAGCAATTCATGCAACACGGCGGTGCGCAAGACCGAACGGTGGTAACCATTCCGGTGGTTGTTCACGTGGTGTATTATAATGCCACCCAAAACATCAGCGAAGCACAGATTGCCACGCAATTAGATGTCCTGAATGCGGATTTCCGCCGTCTGAACGCAGATGCTGTGAATACGCCTGCTGCCTGGCAGGATATTGCAGCCGACTGCGAAGTGAATTTCTGCATGGCCCAGCAAGATCCCAATGGCAATGCCACCAACGGTATTGTACGGGTATCAACTTCCGTCAATGGTTTTAGTGCCAATGACAACATGAAATTCACCAGTACCGGCGGTTCCAATATCTGGGATCGCAACAAGTACCTCAACCTATGGGTTTGCAACCTTTCCGGGGGGCTTCTTGGCTATGCGCAGTTTCCTGGGGGTTCTGCCAGTACCGATGGCGTGGTGTGTGATTATGCCTATTTTGGTACTATTGGCACCGCAACTGCACCCTTTGACCTTGGTCGTACTGCTACCCACGAAGTCGGACACTGGCTCAACTGCTACCATATCTGGGGTGACGATGGCACTTCCTGTACGGGTACCGACCAGGTAACCGATACGCCCAATCAAGCCGATGAAAACTATGGCTGCCCGGTGTTTCCTGCTATCAGTTGCAGCAACGGCCCCAATGGTGATATGTTCATGAATTATATGGACTATACCGATGACGGTTGTATGAATGTCTTTACAAACGGACAAAAAACCCGCATGCAGGCACTTTTTTCAGCAGGCGGCGCACGAAATGCCCTCACATCGTCCAATGGATGTCAGCCGGGCGGCAGCAGCTGCGGTACCACCAGCGGACTCAACGCAACCAATATCACGCAAACCGGCGCTACCCTCAACTGGGCAGCCGTCAGTGGCGCCACTTCTTACAACCTTCAGTGGAAACTTTCCACGGCCAGCACTTGGACAACGGTTACCGGTATTGCCGGAACCACTCAGGCACTTACCGGACTGACTTCAGGTGCAACCTACAACTATCAGGTGCAAACGGTCTGTGGCAGCTCCAGCAGCAGCTACACCGCACAAGCCTCTTTCACGACCTTATCCAGTGGAGGGAGTTGCGGCGTACCAAGTGGACTCACGGCCACAAGCATCACGCAAACCGGCGCAACCCTCAACTGGGTAGCTGTCAGCGGCGCCATTTCCTACAACCTTCAATGGAAACTTTCCACGGCCAGTACCTGGACAACGGTAAGCGGTATTGCAGGCACCGCTCAGGCACTCACGGGCCTGTCGGCCAATTCAACCTACAAATACAAAGTGCAGTCGGTTTGTAGTGGCTCCACCAGCACCTACTCCACACAAGCCTCTTTCACCACATTGGCCAATAGCAGCTGTGGCGTTTCAAGCGGTCTGAATGCCACGGGAATCACCCAAACTGGTGCAACTGCCAACTGGACGGCTGTCGGTGGTGCAACATCTTATACCCTTCAGTGGAAAATATCAACGGCCAGCAGTTGGGCAACCGTTTCCGGTATTACTGGAACTTCCTGGACTTTAGCCGGCTTGATGGCGGGTTCTACATATAATTTTAGAGTGAAAACGGTGTGCAGTGGTACCAGCAGCAGCTATTCCGCAGTGGCTTCTTTTACGACCATTGCAAGCAGTTGCGTGGATCAGTATGAGCCAAACAACAGCAACAGCACGGCTGTCGTCATTCCGGTTAATACCAATATCTCGATGCAGATTGCCTCTACTTCTGACAAGGATTATCTGAAATTCGCCAACACTGCCACAGCCAAAAATATCAAGGTTGATCTGACGACCCTGCCGGATGATTACGACCTGAAATTGTACCGTGGCACGGCACTTTTGGGCACTTCTATGCACGCAGGTACCACCGACGAATTTATCGTGTACAACACTTCAGTGGTGGCGTCAACATACATCGCGTACGTATATGGTTACCAGAATGCATGGAGTAATGCAGCCTGTTATACCCTGCGTGCGAGCCTTAGTTCCAGTGCCTGGCGTACCGATGGCGCTACCGATGGCTTGGTGGAAGAGGTCGAACTTCCGGTTGTTTTTGAAAATGCCGGTTTCGGATTGTATCCCAACCCTGCGTCCAATTTGTTGACCGTGGAAGTTCCCATGGAAAATGAATCAGAGGTCAGCGTTGCCTTGTTTGATTTGTCCGGCAAAACGGTTGTTCAACAACAACGGGTGCTTGCCAAAGGTGATAACCAAATGGTTGTTGACGTGAAAAGCCTTCCCAACGGCGTGTATTTTGTGCAGGTGCGCAACGGAGAAAATACCGCTACACGCAAACTCATTGTTCAGCAATAACAACCGTTTTTGACGAACAATACACCAGCCAGTTACATTTAAAAATAGGCTTCGGGCAGATCGCCCGAAGCCTATTTTTTTGGGTTTTTCGTGACTCTATATGGGTTAGCAAATATGAAAAGTAACTGGTTATGTGGCACGATGTCTGGCCCAAAAAGGCCTATTTTTTGTCTCAGACGCGACCACGCTAACCAGTTACGTTTACTTCAAGATGACCAATTTTTCAAATTTACTTTCTGCTGTACTGTTGAGTCCTGCGGCATCGGTGGCACGTACTTTGACGCGATACAGGTACACGCCACGCGCCAGTTGGTCGCCATAGTCGTCTTGGCCATCCCATTGAATATCCGTCACGCGAAAGCCGTCGTTGTTGGAGAGGGTTTTTTGGATGCTTTTCACCAGTTTTCCAGCAACGGAAAAAATAGTTATTTGAACATCGAGGACTTGCCCGGCGAGGTTGTGCTCAAACTGGAAGTAGGTATTGGTGGTAAAAGGATTGGGGTAATTGAGCACGTGTTCGAGTGCTGCTTTGCCATCTTCCGCCACCACAAATTCGGTGTAACCTTCTCCGGGGTTGTTGGCCACGTCCCAGCCTTTAACGGCGAGGGTATGTCGGCCCGGGCTCAGGTTGTTGAGGGGATAGATGGCCGTTCCTTTTTTGGCGTTGTCTTGTTCGCTTTGATAGAACTCATTCAGCACGATGGTTTCGAGTACATTTCCATCGAGTACGGCGGTGAGGTCATGCCCTAGGCTGGTGCCGGTTACGTTCATGCCGTAGTCATCGGCGCATTTCACGAGTACTTTGGGGGTATTGTTGGTAATACCGCCAAAGGCAAAATCGGCGCTATTGAGAAATACTTGCACCAAGGGCGGTTGTTCGTCTTTCACCAGTCCTGCATTGCCCCCGATCACGATGCTGAAGTCGGATCCTGCGGCGTCTAAAGGTGTGCCATTTTCGGCATAGTAGCTGATTTTACCAAGTCCATAGGTGTAATTGATGTCTTTGGGCACCACAAAACCAATATTGAACGTACCAGCTGTTACCGTGGCTATTCCTTTGAAAATGATGTTGCGCTGTACCTTAAAGGGGCGAACATAACTTCCGGCATCTTGTCCGAGCGTTTGCAGGTTTTGTTCTTTGTCGAAAATCGTAACATACACCTTCCCGTTAAAATTGCTCAGTAGATTGCCCGAGCTATCGGTGACAACACCTTCTAGTTGAACGGGTAAGAGTGCGCGCAGGGTATCAATTGGACCATTAGGGCCACTGATTTTGGTGGTGGCGACGCGGTATTCAGGCAAAGCAAGTAACATCGCTGGGTCGCCAAGCAGGGTAAAACGCCGGGCGTTCTGGATGTCAGCAGTCAGCTTGTTTTTGGCATCTTTCAATACCCTACCAATGGTTCGGTACTGGCCGTTGAGTTTTTGAAAAATAATACTCTGAACGGCGTCGGTGAGGTCTTCATTTCCATTGATATACACCGATCGCACGGTGGTAAACAGGGCTACCGCGCCGGCATTTACCTTCAGCAAGGCCTGTTCACCACCGGTAAGGGTGGTATAGTCATCGTATCCACCGAAAGTACAGGTTGCTGTGATAATGAGTGGATATCGGTTTGGGTTGTCCCAGCCAGCGATATCGTTGTTGTCCACCACGCGTTCCTGCGACCACCCCCTTGGGCCACCATGTCCGATGTAGTGTGTTATCAGGTTTCCCTTAAAAACATTTGAATTGATGGCTGCTTTGGCGTCCGGGAAGCGCTGGCCTGCGGAGGTTGCCACTTGCTGGTACGCATCGAAATAGACTTTTTCGTTGTTGAACCAAGGGGCCATATTGGCATTGTCCACCGCCAGTTTGTCTGCTTGGTTGATGTGGGCGTTGCCGTCTTCGTCGTCTGCAATGAAAAGGGATCGCAGGTGCCAATCGCCCAGCAGTGCTGGGTCGGCATCGTAGGCAATAATTTTATTGACCAAGGCTTCTGCGTCCTCGGTATTGCGGGCGACCAAGCGCCCCACCGAAATATCGAGCGCTCCAGTCAATGCGCCGCCCTCATCGGGGCTCAAGAGGGCAAAGAAATCGTCGGAGGGAAATGCGTTGATGGGACTGAAGGATTCTGCTGTTTCAAAAACAGGAATATAGTCTTGGTTGTCGGTGCTGTTGGAGTTGTTTTTCGGGTCAAAAGAACCATCGCCAAAAAGGAGGCAGTATTCAAATTTTCCGGGATTGCGTTCCAGCAACATCCGCGCAAAATCACGGATTGCAGCAGGGTCTTTTCCGCCCGAGGAGAATTCATTGAATACGTCATGCACATTGGCCACGGCCACCGCGAGGCCGCTGTGGGCGCGTCGGTGTTCCGCCAATCGAAGTGCCTGGGCTTCAAATGCCGGGTGGTAAAGGATCACAAAGTCGAGATTTTCCAGTCCGTGCAGGTTTTGATTGGCAATTTTTCCGGTGGTTGTTTCCGGCTTGGGGAAGGTGCCGCCCTCTGCCAGTACGGCGAAATTTTTGAGGATACCGAGGGTGTTGGCGCCGAATTCTACGGTGTTACCGTTTTGTACCGCCTGCTGTACAGACGGTGTTTGAGGGTTGGTGATATCCCATACGGACACGGCGCCAACGGCGCCGCTGATGCGGAACAGGGCCGCTGCCTGTGTCAACGTTTTGAGATCGCGGAAAGTCATGGCACTGCCGCTCATTTTCAACTGTCTGCGAACGTTTATTTCAATGTAATCGAGCCAACCTTCACTTTGAGCACTTACTTCAGGATACTGTACCACCACCGACAGTTTATCGGAAGCGGGCTGGAATGTTCCGACCAAGAGGGCATTGGCCACAAAAGGTCCGTCACCATTGCTGGTGCTGATGCTTCCGACGGACTTGCTGATGGTGGCACCGGCTACCTGAAACCGCACCGTTTGGCCAACGTCACTGCGTCCGACAAATTCGCCCCGAATACGGGCTTGGCTTCCGGCCACGACGTTCGGGAAAGTGAAGTCATAGGATCTCTCCCGACTTTGGTAAAAATAATCGCCAAACCAGCGCTTTCCGGAGCCTTGTGTGGAAGAATTAAAATTCAGCAGGTTGGTTTTTTCATCTTCGATTCGGGCGAAGTCGTCAAACTCCTCGGTCACATAAGTTGCAGACACACTGGGCTGCTCGGCCATCCGGAGACCAGTACCGGCGCCGGTTTTCAAGAAGTACCAGGCGTTGTTGTCATACAGGTTTACCCGGGTAGTCAGCTCCGGGTCGGTGGCACTGGCACGGTATTGCATGGGCCTTGGGCCCACAGCGTAGAAAAGAATATAATCTCCCGGGTCAAATTTTCCATCGTTTTCACCCACTACCTGAATGGCATTTTCCAACAGGTCGTCTGGTCGGGCATCGCTGTTTTTTTCGGGAAGCATGGCGCCGCCGTTTCCGTACAGCCGGATGGTTCGAGGGTCAAGGTTCTCAATTCCGGTGATGCCGAGTTCGTTTTTGAGGTAGACATAGTCCAATTTGTACACACCGGTTTGGGAAACGCCAAATTTGTACACGTCGCCAGTACTCAGGGCGGAATTGAAGGTGAAAGGCCCTCCGCGGTCATCGGCTGTGGGTGAAAGAGGAGCAGGTTCTACACGTACCACGAGTTTGAACGATAGGGCACGCTCAAAAGTGTTGCCCACTTTGCGCACAGGCACCACCTTTACCCGGCCAAAAAAACTGCTTCTTTCCTGTTCCACGCGGGTGCTGACGAGTATATTGTCGGTAAGCACAGTATCGTCGGGCGAAGTTTTTTTGTTAAAAACCTGCCATTCCACCGATACGACTTCCACGGTGACACGCGATTTGCCGGCAATTGGGAACCGTTCTGAAAAAACCGGAATAGTACGGGCATCATCACCATAGGAACATCCTTCAAATTTCCATACCTCGACGGGGTCTCCATTGGAAAGGGTCCACTGAGCAGGGGTATCTGCCCAAACGAGGGTGCGCTGAAAGTCGAAGGTGTTTTGCCCTTTCAGGCCCACAGCACACCAAAACAGGAAGGGTACAAGCAGCAGAATTTTCATAACGGTTTTGATTTGTAACGACTTAGGCGGCGCCATTTCCCGCAAAAATGGTCATTTTTTTGTCTCAGACGAGACCGCCTACGTCTTCACGATTTTTGAACGCTTCCAGTTGGCGTAAGCGGTGGCGAACAGGTTGCCCCGATGTTGCCTCCACCAAACAAAAGATAGGATTATTGGTGCATAGTCTCCACGATCAATGAAAACGTACCACGTTGGAAACTGTTTTACTCGGATGAAAAATGTACAATAGTTGGGTTGCCATACCCCCAAAATTACGCGCCAAAAGCTACCGCAAATATAGGGGCAAATCCCCAACATGCTCCCATACAGCCGGCAGTTCTCGGTTTGTAAAAAAGGCAGCCACTTTACGGGGTGTTGGGCCATCATCCTGCCTATAGTCCGTATTTGTCAATCAAGTAGATCAGCGCGGCCATACTTCCGGCGCCAAGTTCCAGTTCCCGCTTGTGCACCTTGTCAAACGTATCGTCTGCCGTGTGGTGAAAATCAAAATAGCGTTGGGAGTCGGGTGCATAGCCACTCAGCAAGGCTTTGGTGACTTTGAGCGGACCAATGTCGGCGCCGGATCCTCCTTTTGAAAGTTTGAGTCCATAGGGGTCAAACAGCGCTTGAAAGGTCCGTATTTTTTCATAGAAATTGGAAAAAACCGATGCTTCGCCATCAAAGGTAAAGCCGCGGGGTGTAAAACCTCCAGCGTCTGTTTCGATGGCGCAGAGGTGTTCTTCGCCTTTTCGAATGGCCTCGGCGGCATACATTTTGCCCCCGCGCAGGCCATTTTCTTCATTCATAAACAGCACACAGCGAATGGTGTGGCGTGGTCGATATCCTGTTTGTAAAAGGATGCGCAACACGTCCATACTTTGTACCACTCCGGCGCCATCGTCGTGGGCGCCTTCTCCAACATCCCAACTGTCGAGGTGGCCCCCGACGGTAATGTATGCTCCTGGGCGCTCCGAGCCCCTGATCTCGCCGATGACGTTGAAGGAGGGTGCATCTGGCAGTGTCTGACAGTGCATTTTTATGGAAACCATGGTCTTAGGATTGATTTGAAGGTTTTTTGACAACTTTTCAGCCGCCAGGGTACTGATTGCCGCCGCCGGAATAAGGCTATAGGCGGAGTCATAGTGCAACGTGCCCGTGTGTGGAAAGTCATCTATACGGAGGTTTACGCTGCGTACCAACACCCCCACGGCACCGTATTTGGCGGCACGGGATGCTCCAACTACCCGTTGGTCTACACATCCGCCATAGGCCTCGAAGGTGCGAATTTTGGTCGGATCCATCGGCCGGTTGTAAAACACTATTTTTCCCTGCAAACCTGCTTCTCCCAATCTTTCGAGGTCGTCCCAGTGTTTTATTTCCACCACTTCCGCTCGGACGCCGGCCGTAGAAGTGCCGACAGAGCCGCCCAGGGCCAATGCGGCCAGTTTGATGGCATGGCCTTTCCCGGAAGGCAACAGCAGGACCTCCTCGGCTTTACCCCGCACCCAATGGGGCACCATACACGGTTGAAGCCACACGGAATCCAAGTGCATCGTGTCAAGCACAGATTTTGTCCAGGCCACTGCTTTTTCAGCCCCCACACTTCCACTGATTCGGTGCCCGATGTCTTTGGTGAGGGTTTCAAGCCAGGCATAACAACGACTGTCTGTAAGTACCTGATCGTACAGCCGGTCCACCACCACGGCATCTTTGTCGGGATCAGGTGTTTGAGCGGTTACCGCACTTAGTGTACAGATAAGAATAAGGGTAAAAAACCCATTGCGCCATATCGGCGAGGAGAAGAGCAAAGTTGTCATTTTTTTAAATCTATAAAATTATGTTTTAAAACAACAGAAAAAGCGCGAAATAACAATATTTTTATACCTAATTTATTTTAAAAATCAAAATATTGTTCCGAATTAAAAGTGATGATCAAAGTACAAACATTGTCTTTTATGTATTGTTAAAAATTATTTTTAAAAAAAAACAAAGCTGTTCTTGTAAAAACTACACAAAGCGATTTTACCTTTGTGACAAGAAAGTAATTCACTTTAAGATAATTTGGTTTTATTTGGTTAGGGCTGAGGTAGTGCTGTGGTGGCACTGCCTCATTTTTTTGCCCGTGTCCAAAATCGGGTTTTGTTCGCAGGTGTTCGATCGGGCAACACACCCCCAATGGTTTCACGGCGAAAAGTAGGCAAAAATCAAGTTTTTGGTTCAGGAAGGATGGCTTGGCGAATGTTGGGTGTTTCTGTCCGTAGGCAACAAATCGGAATTTTTTGCCGTTTTTTGATTTTTTCGAAGGAGTATAGCAGGGCTACGTGACCGAAAATGGTGGAAAATGGCGAAAAAAGATCATTTTTGACGCGGAGAAGAAATCCCCAACATGCTCTAAAAGTCGGTTAATTTTGCCGATATTTTTAACAGGCTACGCTGACATGAAAAAATCAATCTTTCTGCTCTTACACGTTTTCCCCCTATTTCTTTTTGCGCAAAACAACATCAGTATGTCTGATGCGATCCTGAAAGGGCGCACAGCACTGGCCCCGGCCAACCTGCGACAGTTGCAGTGGATACCCGGCACCGCTCAGTTCACCCATGTTGTGGGGAACAAACTTATGCGCATGAATGCATCCAATGAACTGGTGGATACGCTCGACTGGCTGCCTTCCATCAACGAAAAAATGGCGGCAATGGGCGCTCCGGCACTCGAAACATTGCCTGCTTTGACGTGGCTCGACGCCAACACTGCCTGGTTTCGCACAGACAAGGAACTCTATACCTTCTCTACGACTATAGGGTTGGTCCGAAAAAACTGGTATCCTGCCGGGGCGGAGAATCTGGACATTGAAACCAAGGGTTTTAAGGCTGCATACACCCTTGGCAATGATCTTTGGGTAAACATCGGGGGCAAAGAACTCGGTGTGGCAACAAGTGAAGGCGATGGAGTGGTGTATGGCAAGAGCGTGCACCGCGATGAATTTGGTATTTCCAAGGGAACCTATTGGAGCCCCTCCGGTCGTTCGCTGGCATTTTACCGCATGGACGAACGTATGGTGACGAAATACCCCATTTATACCCTGGATTCCATGCCGGCGCAAGTGCATGAAATTCGGTACCCGTTTGCCGGTGCAAAAAGCCACCAAGTCACCGTCGGTATCTACGATACTCAAACGGGCCAACGCATTTACCTCCAAACACTGCCCAAAGGCGGCGACCCAGAACAGTTTCTCACGAACATCGCCTGGACGCCCGACGACAAATTTATCCTGATCGCGGTGGTCAATCGGGCCCAAAACCACCTTTGGCTCAATCAGTATGATGCGACAACCGGCGCTTTTGTCAAAACCATTTTGGAGGAAACCAGCGACAAGTGGGTAGAACCGGAAAAACCCGCTGTTTTTGTGCCCGGTAGCACCGATCAATTCCTGTGGCAAAGCGAACGGGATGGGTACAACCACCTGTACCTCTGCGATCTTTCGGGCAAGGTGATCCGGCAGGTCAGCACCGGCATCATTCCGGTCATCAATTTCTACGGCTTTGATGTCCGCGGCAAAAACTGCTTCTATCAGGTTGCCGATGCCTCGGGCCTGAACCGTTACGTCATGGCTGCCAACCTCAAATCAGGCTTGCAGACCAGGCTGAGCGATGAGATCGGCACCCACAATGGGTTGGTGAACAGCAGTGGCGACTGGGTACTAGACGTGTTTTCCAATGCCACAACCCCACGGGTGGTTTACTTGTCGCAATCGGCTGAAACGGCCAAGCGCAGGATTGTTTTCAGCGCTCAGAACCCGCTGGAGGGTTACCGACTTGGTGCAACCAAAATACTGACGCTGACCGCTCCGGGAGGTACTATGTTGAATGCACGGATGATCCTGCCAACCAATTTTGATTCAACGACAACCTATCCAGCCCTTGTTTATGTGTACAACGGCCCCCACGTACAGTTGGTGACCAATACCTGGCTCTACGGCGCTGAATTGTGGATGCACCACATGGCCGAAGAGGGATACGTGGTATTTGTGCTGGATGGTCGCGGGTCGTCCAACCGCGGTTTCGCGTTCGAAAGCGCCATTCACCGACATGCCGGCGATGCTGAAATAGCGGATCAATTGACCGGTATTCAGTTTCTAAAGGCTCAAAAGTATATCAACAGCGACAGAATAGGTGTTTTTGGCTGGAGCTATGGCGGGTTTATGGCCACTTCCCTCCTGACGCGCCCTGAAGCGAAGGGGGTATTCAGGTGTGGCGTCGCCGGCGGACCTGTGATTGACTGGAGCATGTATGAAATTATGTACACAGAGCGCTATATGGATACTCCACAGGAAAATCCTGAAGGATATGCCTCCAGCAGCCTGTTTAACTATGTGGACAATCTTTCAGGTCGGTTGCTCATGATCCATGGCTCTTCGGATGACGTGGTATTGTGGCAACACTCGCTGCGGTATATCCGTGAATGTGTGCGGAAAGGGAAACAAATCGACTATTTTGTCTATCCGGAACACCTGCACAATGTACTTGGCAAGGACAGGGTACACTTGTTTGAAAAAATCGACAAATTTTTCAATGAAAATCTGAAGGGGTAATAGTACAAGACTGTGCGCCCCAATGTTAATTTGAATACCGTGTACAATGGTGCCAAGCACTGGTGTGGTGTCAACAATGGCGTTCCAATACCTGTGGTTCCGTCAGCCTCCCACCAACCCAATATTGTCTCCTATTTCTAGCTGTCCGATCATTGCGGTCCTAAAAATAGGAAGAACGAATGGGATGCCAGCACAGCGTTTACCGGAGTACAGCTGAGATCGTGTAAGTCATCTGCCATGATGTGCTCAACAGGATTGCTTTTATAGTAACTGGTGAGGTGGCACGCTGTCTGGCCCAAAATGGCCTTTTTTTTGTCTCTGAGGCGACCACGCTAACCAGTTACCTTTTACAAAAATTGCGCAACTGGCAGCATTACTGCCGTCATGCTGGAAACCCCTGGCATAAAATGGGTTACGTGGTGCAATGGTTATAGGTGCCGTAA
>CAIZLM010000197.1 GCA_903933805.1 uncultured Bacteroidota bacterium
ATAATATTGATGATCAATCACTTGCGCAATGCACTTCGAAGACGCCCGGTGACTCCCTATCGTTCTAAACAAATGGGGCTCATCAGTTGCGTACTCTGCAGCTCCGTGGCCCTATTTTCCCAGTCTGCTCACCAGTCATTGAAAAATGGCGACCATGCGTACGACCGCGACAATTACAAAGTCGCTGAAAAGGAGTACCGCGCTGCTGCCGATCTTAAACATGACAATCCAACGGCATTTTACAACCTCGGAAATGCCCTCTATCAACAAGGCAATTGGCATGATGCAGCAGAGCGGTTTGAGCAAGCTGCCAAATGCTCAACCAAGCCAGATGAGCAAGCAAATGCATATTACAACCTCGGAAATGCAATGTTAAACCAACGCAAATTCAAGGAGGCTGTGGGTGCCTTTGAAAGCAGCCTAAGGCTCCATCCGGGCGACCCGGATTCAAAGCGCAATTTACAGATGGCCAAAAAAATACTCCAGCAGCAGCAACCACAGCAGCAAAAACCTGAATCGGATAATAAAGATCAAAAACAACCCCAGTCAACTCAAAATCAACAAAATCAACCGTCCAATCCTTCGCAGGGCCAAACACCAAAAACGCCGTCAGGCACATCGCAACAACCAAATCAATCCCAATCAGGCAAATTAAAAAAAGAAGATGCTCAAAGGATATTGGAAACTGCCGTAGGTCCCGAAGATCAGCGTAATGCCAGAAAATACCGCTCTGCTCGCCAAACCCCAAAAACCAAAGGATCGGAAAAAGATTGGTAATCCTCCTTTGCTGTAGAACCCAACAGAACCCCGTCTAAATAGACTTATTGGGTACCAACTTCCCAAGCGGTCCCGCGTATAGACCAAAAACGCTTGTTTCCCGAGATATTTCGCCTATTTTTTTGTCTCCGATGCGACCACTTAACTGGTCACTTTTTGAAACAAATCAATTTGATCGTAAATAATTGATGTGTTTGTCTTAAAATTGCGGGATAATACCGCACTTAACAACCACTTAACAGGCAGAATATTATGGAAAAGGGCATTCCAACGGTTGATCTATCAACTTTCGTGTACGGCAACGAATTGGAGAAAAAAAAATTTGTAGATGATCTTGGTCGAGCACTACACGAAGTTGGGTTCATCGCAGTGGTTCATCATGGCATACCTACGTCCTTGGTAGAAGCGTTTTACAGCGCCTCTAAGGCGTATTTTGCGCTGCCCGAATCCGTTAAACGCACCCATGAAATTGAGGGACTTGCTGGTCAAAGAGGTTATACCTCTTTTGGAAAGGAGCATGCTAAACAGTCAATGGTGGCTGATCTTAAAGAGTTTTTTCAAATTGGCCAAGAAGTGCCGGCAGACCATCCACTCAAGCCTTTTTACCCCGACAATGTCGCTGTCGCTGAGCTGCCGGATATGCCGCGCTTGGGTCGTGCCTTGTATGAGGGTTTTGAACAGGCTGGTGGCCACCTGCTAAGGGCCATTGCAATACACCTGAATTTGCCGGAAGATTATTTTGCCAAGCAAATTAACGACGGCAACTCTATTCTCCGAAGCATCCACTATCCGCCGATTACCCAAGCACCTGAAAGTGCTATTCGTGCTGAACAACACGAAGATATCAACCTGATTACTTTACTGGTCGGCGCCAGTGCCGGTGGGCTCCAACTGCTGAATTCGCTGTACGAATGGGTGCCCATTATGCCTGAAGCAGACGAAATTGTCGTCAATGTGGGGGATATGTTGCAAAGACTCACCAATAACTACCTGAAAAGTACCACCCATCGCGTGGTTAACCCTCCCCAAGAAGAATGGCACCTCCCGCGCTTGAGTATTCCTTTTTTCCTCCACCCGGTAAGTTCCATGGATCTTACCTGCTTGGATTCCTGTGTCACCGTTGACAATCCATTGCACTACGAACCTATTTCGGCAGGTGAATACTTAGACGAAAGGCTTCGTGAAATTGGCTTGAAAAAATGAGCGCTTGTCAAAAGATAAAAGTCAGTATCAGGTTTTTATTGACTATTTTAGGAGCCCACACCTTCCTAGTTGGCCTGTTGGCTCAAAACAAAGCTACTGTTGCCATACCGGGTTCCAATGTGTCTTTCGACATGGTACTTCTGACAGGAGGATCATTCAGGATGGGCAGCCCTGTTGGCGAAGTGGGAAGAGCGGAAGATGAAGGCCAGCACGCGGTGTATTTGGATAGTTTTTGGTTGGCAACCACGGAGCTCACGTTCGATGCGTTCTTCCTATTCCAATTCAGGTCTTTTGACGCGGATGTCTCGCTCGATACATTCGGTTTCAGTGCCGATGCGGTGTCCCGCCCTTCGCCGCCTTACTATGATTTTACCTACGGCCGGGGTAAGGCTGGCGGTTTCCCGGCTACCACCATGACCCAGCAGTCCGCATTGCGTTATTGTCAGTGGCTCTCGGATAAAACCGGCGACTTTTATCGCCTTCCAACGGAAGCAGAATGGGAATATGCCTGTCGTGCGGGTACCAATACGGCTTTTTCCTGGGGGGAGGACCCTCAAAAAGTCGGCGATTATGCTTGGTATTACGAGAACAGTGCCGGTTCTTATCAGAAAGTGGGCACAAAAAAGCCCAATAGATGGGGTCTTTTTGATATGCACGGCAATGTGGCTGAGTGGTGCCTGGATTTTTATACGGTGGACTATTTCACAAAACTTGATGCTGATTCGACAAACCCTTGGATCATTCCAACCAAGAAGCATTCCCGAACCGTGAAGGGCGGTTGTTTTGAAGATTATTCGGAAGCATTGCGCAGTGCAGATCGCCGCAAAAGCGACCCCAAATGGCAGGCCCGTGACCCGCAAATCCCAAAAAGTAAGTGGTGGAATCCGGAATCCCCTTTTGTTGGGTTTCGGTTGGTCAAAGAAGTCCGCCGACGAAGCAAGGCAGAACGGGACGCGTTTTTTCAAATGGCCATCAAGGATTAATCCAAACATCACCCAACTCGTTATAAATTAATATTTTAACGCAACAATCATGAACAATAGCTCACGACGCGATTTTCTCAAAACCACCACGGTGCTGACCGGAGGAGCCATGCTCAGCGGCCTTCCCCTCGCCCATGCTGCCAACAGTTTGACGGATGACACCATTAAAATCGCCCTGATTGGTTGTGGCGGGCGTGGTACCGGTGCGGCCCTTCAGGCCTTGCTCACCAAGCAAAATGTTAAATTGGTGGCCATGGCGGATGCATTCCGCGGCCGACTCGATGAGGCATATAACAGCCTCGTCGCTGACGATATTTCTGATACCGCAGGGGTGGAGGGTTCGGTAAAAAATCGTGTGGATGTGCCCGAGGAGCGCAAATACGTCGGTTTTGATGCCTATCAAAAAGCCATGAGACACGCCGATGTGGTGATACTGACCACACCACCCGGTTTTCGTCCTACCCATTTTGCGGAAGCAGTGGCCCAGGGCAAACAGATTTTTATGGAAAAACCGGTCGCCACCGATGCTGTTGGCATTCGAAAAGTGCTGGCAGCGGCCGAAGAAGCCAAAAGGAAAAAGCTCAATGTGGTGGTTGGTTTACAGCGACACTACCAAACGGTGTACCGCCAATGGGTAGATCGCCTTCAAAATGGTGTGATAGGCGATATTGTGGCCGCTCGGGTGTATTGGAATATGGGCGCCTTGTGGGTTCATCCGCGGACGCCAGCACAAACGGAAATGGAGTACCAAATGACCAACTGGTACTATTTTAACTGGTTGTGTGGTGATCACATCACAGAACAACACGTGCATAACCTGGATGTATCCAACTGGGTAAAACAAGCTTATCCGGTAAAAGCACACGGCAGTGGAGGGCGTCAGGTGCGTGTGGGAAAAGATTTTGGTGAGATATTCGACCATCACACCATTGAATATGAGTACGCCGACGGTTCCAGGATGTTCAGCCAATGCCGCCAGATACCAGGTGCGAAAGACAGTGTCACGGAAGGTTTTCACGGTACCAATGGAAGCGCACCGTCTCCGGGTAAAATACGCACCCGTACCGGTTACAGTATCTTTGACTACGACGACAAAAACGATCCCAACCCATATCAAGTGGAGCACGATGAACTTTTTGCCGCCATTGCAAAGGGTGAATACAAGTTTGCAGATGCTGAAAATGCTGCAAAAAGTACCATGACGGCCATTATGGGCCGAATGGCCACCTACTCAGGTCAGGTGGTGGAATGGGATGCTGCGCTTCAATCCGAGATCAGTCTGATGCCGGACAAATTGAGCTGGGATGCCATGCCCAAGGTGCTGCCCGGTCTGGATGGGTTATATCCCTGTGCTATTCCAGGCGTGACCAAGGTAATATGACGCGTTTAGGGTTCCTTTTCTTTGTTTTTTTAGCGTTTTTCAGATGGTCGTCTAGCGCAGCACAATCAGCGTGTTTGGAGGCAACTCCAAGCACGCTGATTCGTTATTCCTTCCAGCATCCACAAATGGGCACGTTGTTTCGGGTGGTATTTTATGCCGACATGGATTCGGCGCAGGCCACCAGCATTGCGACGACGCTTTTTTCCAGAATAGATTCCTTAAATGCTGTGTTTTCAGATTGGTTGCCGGAGAGTGAGTTGAATCAGCTCTGCAAGTGGGCTGGTTCAGGCCAACGCGTACCTGTTTCCAAGGAATTATTCGACATTGTTCAGCAGTCGAAGAAATATTCCCAACAAACCAATGGCGCTTTTGACATCACCGTTGGGCCGCTCACCCGCTTGTGGCGGCGCTCCAGGTCGCTGGGAGAAATGCCCTCCGAAAAACGACGGTCTGAAGCACTCGAAAAGGTGGGATGGCGCAACGTTAAAATCTATCGCAAAGGCCACAGAATCCTACTCCGTAAAGTCGG